>CAJQGZ010000098.1 GCA_905478065.1 uncultured bacterium
TTACATTCGAACCTGAAGTAGGTATGGAATTTGATGGCAAGGTTACAAGGCTGATGAATTTCGGAGCATTTGTGGAGTTTGCGCCTGGTCGTGAAGGTCTCGTCCATATTTCAGAGTTAGAATGGAGCAGAGTCGATAAGGTTGAAGATGTCTGTGGACCTGGCGATGCAATGAAAATAAAACTTATGAAAATTGATGATCAAGGCAGGCTTGATTTTAGTAGAAAAGCACTACTCGAAAAGCCTGAAGGCTGGACACCACCTCCAAAGCGTGATAGAAACCAAGGTAGCAGAGATAGAGGTAGAAAACCTTTTAAAGGTAGAAGATAATTCTATTGAATAAATAAGTATGAAAACTTTAAGGTTTGACGTTTCAAAGGTCGTTTTGACTTTTCAGTCCAGCCTTAAAGTGTTGTATCCTTAAATGTCTCCACGTTTATCTTCTTATTACAAACAAAGAGAGCCTTCATCAATTAGAAAGGCTCAGATTTCTTATAAATCTAGGGTAGATATATCAGAATTAGATGTCATTAATCTTGCCATCGGCAATGTTTCTCTTCCAATGCATCCTACTATGATCGCCAGAGCAGAAAACTTACTAAGTGAAGACTCTCCTTTTAAAGATGGGGTTGTACGCTATAGTTCTAGTGAAGGAACTAGCGAATGTGCTGATGCTATAATTAAATCTATTAGTGCAGAGCTAACAGTTGATATGAGCAAAGACATTCATTGCGTTATCACTGATGGTGGATCTCAGGCTATGGAGTTAATGCTTTTAGGTATATGTGACCCGCTAAGTGATAAACCTATATTATTTATTGACCCATTATATACGAATTATAATGAATTTTCTAAAAGACTTTCAATTTCCAGTGTTTCTTTTTACCGATCATTAAACGATGATGGATTTTTTTCTGAAATAGATATTACCCGGTTGCGTAAGCAAGTAGAAAAAAATAAACCTAATGGAATATTAATTATCCCATCCGATAATCCTACTGGGCAGCAAATTTCAAGAAAATCAATTATTGAAATTGCGCAACTTTGTGTTGAAAAGGATATCTGGTTAATTAGTGATGAGGCATATCGGAATATTTATTTTACGAATAATGGTCCATCGAGTATTTGGAATATATCTTTAGAAGAGGTGCCTGGAATAGTTGGTAGAAGGATTAGCATTGAATCTGTATCGAAAGTTTGGAATGCTTGTGGTTTGCGTATAGGTGCGTTAGTAACAGATAATGAAGATATGTATAAAAAAGTAAGATCTGAGTACACTGCCAATCTTTGTGCAAATGTTATCGGACAATATATATTTTCATCTGTTGCAAACTTGAATCCAATAGACATTGTTAGATGGTATAATAGTCAAAGAAATTATTATTTAAAAATAATCGATGAATTAGTATTTGGATTTAGAAAAGTGTTGCCAAGATTAATAATTTCAAAACCTCAAGCTGCAATTTACATTGTATTAGATTTTAAAAATATCGTACCAGTAAGTTTTAATATTTCAGATTTTATTGATTATTGCGCTTATTACGGTAGGTGTAATATTGACTCTAAAATTTACACTTTATTACTTGCGCCAATGACGGGGTTTTATTCTGATAGTAATACTGGAAGTAAGCAGGCAAGGATTGCATTAGTCGAACCTGAAGATAAAATGAAAATAGTACCTGAATTATTATCAAAATTATTAGATGATTTTATGCTTTATCAAAAGAGCTAATTATGCTTGTTACAATATTTTATTGTTATTAATATAAAGTAATATGTTAAGTAGAATTAAATATGAAAAGTGAAATTAAAAAACTTTATTACTCAATTGGTGAAGTTAGTAAAATTGTAGGTCTTAAATCTTATGTTTTACGTTACTGGGAAACAGAGTTTAAGCAATTAACTCCACCCAAAAACAGGGCCGGAAATAGAACTTATCGTCAAAAAGATATTGATATTATTTTAGAGATTAAAAATTTGCTTCATGGTAAAAAATTTACTATTGAGGGAGCTAGAGCTGCTTTTTCATCAAAAGTAATTAAACAAGACCAATCTGAGGTCATTAATTCTAAGGTAATAACCAGTTTAAAAAATGAGCTGCATACTATATTGCAAATTATTAAAAAATAAATCGGAGCGTGGCGTAGTCCGGTAGCGCACTGCAATGGGGTTGCAGGGGTCGCAGGTTCAAATCCTGTCGCTCCGACTAGTCAGCACGTAAAAATTTTATGAATCCTACATTTCTTATTGTTAGTTGTTTATTTATAGTGTTCCTTACTATTTCTTATTTTCTTAAAATTTTAAGAATTTCTACTCCACTATTTCTAATATATTTTGTTTTTTGCATTAGTTATATTGTTAATCAGGGCTCAGAAAATATCGATCAACAAAACTATACTTATGATAAACAGGTCCTTAATAATGATAATCCTGAATTCTTTAAAAAAACGAAGCAAACAAAGAAATTAAAGAACTCTAACGCTAAAACAATGCCCATTGTTTCTTTCACTCCAAAACCAATTATTATTGACTCTAATATTATTTTTAAAAAGAATATAGAAAAATCCAAAAAAAATAATAAGAGCAATAGTTTATTTAGTGTTGATGTTAGTAGTGATGATAATATTAAGAAAGTTTCTACTCTGGATGTAAAAGAAATTATTGTTTGCAGAGGGGTTTACAAAAGAAATCCAATTAAACCAGGTTTTGAGTTTACCAATAATGTCGATTCCTTGTTTTGTTATTCAAAAATTTCAAATAGTGGTTCTAAAAAAGAAATAAAGCACAATTGGTATTTTAAGGATAAAATAGTTACCACAGTTGTTTATAATATTAAAACTGCTTATAACTATAGGTCTTGGAGCAGAAAAACTATTCTTCCTACTCAAATTGGTAATTGGAGAGTAGAAATAGTAGACGAAAATGATGAATTACTAGCATCTACGAACTTTTCTATCTCATTATTAAATGATGTGTATTAAAATTGCTGTAAAATTTATTTTCTTAACTTTTTTCATTTTCATAAATGCTTGTAATCGTTCTCAGTTCCGTACTGTTATTGAAATGAATTGGGATATTAAAGATAAAAATATTGGTGATGGCATTATACTTATGGAAGGTTATAATTCAGATGTCCCACTTAGAGCTTGGGCTGTTATTATTCCAAAGTCTAATAATAAAATTAAAATCTTAGTTTCAGATGATGATGATGGCTTAGAAACTCCTCAGGAAATGGCAAAAAAAACTGGGGCTGTTGTCGTTATAAACGGAGGCTATTTCTCCAGAGGGCAGTATCCTATAAGTCACGTTGGTCTTTTAAAATCTAAAAATAAATTGATTGAACCAGCAAGTGGTTCTGTTATTAGAGACAATATTCGGTATAACATTAATAGAGGAGCTCTAGGAATCATGTATGATAATACTGTTGATATTAGTTGGGCTAGTACATTAAATGATTCTATTTTTTGTTGGGATTATCCTATCAATAATAGACCTGGTAATCCAGCATTAGTAAATTATGATAATGCTCAGTATTGGTCAGTTGTTGAAGCTATGCACGCCGGACCTATTTTAATTAATAAAGGCTTACAAATGGTAACGACAGAAGAAGAAATTTTTTTTAATACACCTGTTGATGGCATTCAGCCAAGGTCAGCTATGGGTTTAAAAAAAAATGGAGATGTTATCTTTATGGTTGTAGATGGTCGCCAAATAGACAGTCGGGGTGTTTACTTAAAAGAACTTGCTATGTTAATGGCTCAGTTTGATTGTGACCAAGCATTAAATCTCGATGGTGGTGGTTCAAGTGCTTTAATCATAAACGGTAAATTAATAAATAAACCAATTGGCCTGAAGACTCAAAGACAAGTTATGTCTTGTGTAGGTGTAATAACGGAGGGTTGATTGAGCTTTATTAAAAAAATATATGATTGGGTGCTGAATCTTTCTACTAAGCCAAATAGCAATTATTCTATTTCAATTCTTTCATTTTCTGAGGCTTTTTTCTTTCCAATACCTCCGGATGTTTTATTAATCCCGTTGTGTCTTGGAAATAGAAAAAAAGCATGGAATTTTGCGATTTTATGTAGCATATTTTCGATTTTAGGAGGTATAGTAGGTTACTATGTTGGTAAAATACTATGGTGGAACGTTCCAGGTATCGAGTATTCTTATTTAGCTAATCTTTTTATGGAATATATACCAGGCGTAAATGAGGGGGGTTTTAATAATATAAAGAAGTTGTATGATGAATGGGATTTTTGGATCGTTTTTACAGCTGGATTTACTCCTATACCTTTCAAGTTAATTACTATTTCTGCTGGTACCTTCAATATTAATTTGGGTATGTTCGTTCTTGCCTCAATTATTAGTCGAAGTGCTAGGTTTTTTTTGTTGGCATTTTTAATAAAAGTTTATGGTGAAAGTATTAGATCGTTCATCGAAAAATATTTTAATATTCTTGCAATGCTTTTTACTTTTCTCTTGATTGGTGGTTTTATTTTAATAAAAATTATATTGTCATAATTCTAAAAGAAATTTATAAAAATACTTTAAAAATTGAACAAAAAAGTAAAATTAAATATTATTGATATAGGTTGGAGAGAGTGGATAGAACTTGTCGATTTTGATAACTTTTATCTTAAGGCCAAAATTGATACAGGTGCCACGGTTTCAGCTCTCCACGCTACTCATATTAAAGAGTTTGTTTTTAAACAAAAACCTTATGTGGAGTTTCGCATGCATCAATCAAAATCTTATAAAAAAATTAAAAAGCCTGTGGTTGGTTATAAAACTATCAAAAACTCATTCGGGACAAAACAATCGAGACCATTGATAGATATTTCTATAAAAATAGGAGATGATATTATTAATACAATAATCACGTTAGCTAGAAGATCAAGTATGGCATATCCAGTACTTATAGGTCGTTCTGCATTAGCAAAAAATTATAGAATTAATCCTAAAAAATCGTTCCTAACTGGAAAGTTAATTTAAACTATTATATGAAGATTGCATTATTGTCAAGAAATAGAAACCTATTCTCAACAAATAGGCTTTATAATGCTAGTACAAAAAGAGGGCATAGTGTTGATATTATTGATTATGTTAGATGTTATATCAATATTGGTGAGAATCAAACATCAATCTATTATAATGGTCAAAAATTGAGTACGTATGATGCTGTAATACCTCGTATAGGAGCTTCTCAAACGTCATATGGAACGGCAATTGTAAGACAGTTCGAAATGCTAGGTAACTATTGTGTAAATAAATCTGATGCTATAATAGCTTCTAGGGATAAGCTTCGTTCATTTCAAATATTAGCTAAATATGGTATCGATATGCCTATAACTGGATATGCTAGTCATACAATGGACATACACGATGTGATTGAAAAAGTAGGCAGGACTCCATTAATTATGAAATTGTTACAAGGCACACAAGGTAATGGTATGGTCCTTGCTGAAACGATGAAAGCAGCCGAATCGGTTATGAATGCATTTAAACAGGTCGATGCAGATATATTGGTCCAAGAGTTTATTAAAGAATCTAGTGGTGTTGATATTAGAGTGATTGTAGTTGGAAACAGGGTGGTTTCAGCGATGCAAAGGGTTGCTCCAGAGGGGGAATTTCGTTCAAATGTTCATAGAGGAGCTGCAACGAAACATATTGACCTTACATTAGAAGAAGAAGCAATAGCCATAAAATCAACAAAATTATTAGGTTTAAGTATTGCTGGTGTTGATATGATGAGGTCGAAACGTGGTCCATTAGTCTTAGAGGTTAATTCATCTCCAGGACTTCAGGGTATAGAACTACTTACTGGCGCTGATGTAGCAGGAGAGATTATTAATTTTATTGAAAAAGACTGTAATCGTTAAAAGGTGATGTTATAACTAAAAGAAAATTTGCATTTGTAGTACACCCTTTATCCTCAGAGTATATTAGAAACGTTGTTCATTTACCTAATCTATTTGCAAAAAGATGGGTTATGCGATTCTTAGAAAAAACAATGGCCTATTCTCCGCCTTTAATTTATTCAAAGATTGAAGGTATTCAATCAATTGTTGGCACTGAGGCAGAAGGTTGGTTGATATCAGTTGGTGGTACGCCCAGAGAAATGATGTCAAGAGACCCGTCTTTCACATATAAAAAATTAATAAAAGCTGCTCATTTGGCGAAAAAATTAGGTGCTGAAATAATGGGTCTTGGCGCATTCACAAAAGTTGTTGGCGATGCAGGTATAACGGTAGCTAAAAATTCACCTATTCCAATAACTACGGGTAATAGTTATAGTGCATCAGCCGCCTTATGGGCAGCAGCAGATGCTTTAAAAAAACTTGATTTAATTGAACCTTCAGTAAATAACGAAAAATTAAAATCGAAAAGTATGATTATTGGAGCAACAGGTGCTATTGGTTCAGTTTCTTCAAAATTACTGTCTATGATATTTGAAGAAATTATTCTTTGTGGAAGGAATAAGGATAAACTTGAAATTTTAAAAAAAGATATCCTGAATATTTCTCCTAATACAAAAATTATGATAACTACAAATGCTGATGAATATGTTTCCATTGCTGATATGATTGTTACAGCTACATCTGGAGCTGGTAAGAAAATTTTTGATATAATGAAAGTCAAACCAGGGTGTGTTATAACTGATGTCGCAAGACCTTTAGATTTAAAACCTGAAGATGTTAATAAAAGACCTGATGTTATGTATATTGAATCTGGAGAAATAGAAATACCTGTTAAAAATAAATTAAAGATGAGAAATATTCATTTACCACAAAATGTCGTCTTTGCATGTATGGCTGAAACAATTGTTCTTGCTCTCGAGGGTCGCTTTGAAAAATTTACAATCGGACGTGACATAGAATGGAAAAAAGTAAAAGAAATTTATAAGCTTGGACTTAAACATGGGATGAAACTAGCTGCAATTTCAGGTGTTAATGGTGTATATACGGAGAAAGATATTGAAAAAATTAGAACTTTAGCTCTAGCTGCAATAGAAGCAAGATAAAATTGAACTTGAGACCACGATTTCATTTAGCTTTCCCTGTCAAAGACCTCGATTCTACAAGGTCTTTTTATGTTGGTTTACTTGAATGTAATACTGGTAGAGAATCAGAGAGTTGGATTGATTTTGATTTATATGGACATCAAATAGTTGCTCATCTTTCACCAAATGATTGTCAAGAACTAGACACAAATATTGTAGATGAAGATAATATTCCTTCTAGACATTTTGGTGTAATTTTAGATTGGAATCAATGGGAAGAGTTGCATAATAAATTAGAAAATTTGAAGTTTGAGTTTTTATTAAAGCCAAAAATAAGATTTAAGAATGAAGCTGGCGA
>CAJQGZ010000099.1 GCA_905478065.1 uncultured bacterium
GGAGCCGTTGAAGAACTGTAACTAGATCCACCATAAACTACCTTATGGTCAATGGTAAACCCTTGCCTGTAGTGATCTTCTGGGTAATTATTAGTGTGAGGTGAATAAGTATATCCATATGTAACAAACCCACCAGAACCAGAATTCCAAAGCTCAACACTATAGATATTTAGATAATGAGCCGGGTCAAAAGATAAAGCCTGCATGCCCTCACCATCGAGTCCTTCAGTATCTGAAGACCAGCCAGAAAACCAGTCATCATTTTCGACTCTATTAATACTATCCAAAATAAAAGAAATATTTGTACTATTATTACTATATGCAACATTCATAGCATCAATCTGGCCAGAAATTCTAGACTCAGAAATATTTCCGGTGTTATCGCTTGCATGAATTGCGTGCCAAACAACATAAATAATGACCTGATCTCTATCCCGAGTATTATTTTGAAGAAGCCAATCGTCAACTTCAGTCTTAGATTGAATAATTTGATCTACAGTAGGGTCAGGCGTTGCACAAGGGATTTGCCTATTATTTGTAAATGCAGGATCTAAATTATTACCGTCCACAATGCTTGCACTTTGCGCAACCATTATTACCGGTTGCGCAATTAATGCAAAAATAAGTAGGGACGTCGCTGCTTTTATCATGCACTCCTATCGAACAAGAATCATCTTCTTCATATCATTATACAATGATTTACCATCACTACTAATAGCAATTAACCGATAGAAATACATTCCAGAAGCAAGACCATTCATAGATACACTAAAATTATAAAATCCTGCGTCTAAAGGTTTATCAACAACTTTTGTGACGCTTTCCCCTAAAATATTAAAGATCTCAAGTGAAGTAATAGAAGGCTCTGCCAACCCAAATTGAATAGTTGTAGTAGGGTTAAATGGATTAGGGTAATTCTGGCTTAAAGCAAATTCACCCGGAAGCTGATTAAGCAAATCATTATCATTACTTAAAGCAATTTCATTTTCTCCATCCATTTGAGCACGAATCATCCAAACACCATTAGAAGAATAGTTGCTCAATTGTTCCCAACCGATACCAATGCCAAAATCAAGCATACTGTTTGATGCATTAGATGAATTATTCCAATCAACGCCAATATTAAAATTGACACTCAACTGTTGATAACCGACAAATACTGAACCACTATCAATTGGAAAGTCAAAACCCTCATTTACAAAATTAACTTCATTCCAACCTTGAATTAAGTTCCTTGCTATTCCCGGTAATATTGGATTGTTCATATCCGGTTTCCCATCTTGATCCTCAGGCCAAACGTAAACTAAAACAGGGCCTGATTGCGAACCCGCCACATAAAAACTTGCGCCATAGAGTTTTGATGGGTAGCCTTCTGGCTTAAATTTCGCAGCAAGATAGTTTCCATTACCAACAGGCATAACATCCTCACTTGTACCATCATCATAAATGACATCATAAACCGTGTTTGAGATAGGAAGGCCGCAGGCCGGCGTGGTCTTTTCACTTAACGCCTCGTCAAAAACTGAAGCAATTCGGTAGCAATACTCTACTCCATTTGAAACAATATTATCTGTGTAATTAGTTTCGCTGAGACCAGTTCCATTGAACATGAGCTGAAAACTACTTCCATCTAAACCTGGGTCCCTGTAGACATTAAAGACTGGCGTAGAACCACCTACGGAAGTAACCTTAGCCTGTATACCGAACTCACCATCACTAATTGCATCATTAGACAAAGCGACTTCTGACCAAGGTGACCACCCACCTAAACCAGACCAAGAATTTGAACTAGGAATACTATTTTCATCGATACTTATTCCTATACCATCAGTTCCGCCATCAGTACTAGGACCTTTTACTAATAAGGCGACAACAAACGAACTTTGGAATGCCCAGTCAAGTGTAATTTCATCCGTAAAATTATTATCAGCTACCGTTATATTAACCTCATAAAGCGGTGTAGGTGATGGGACACCACCTATGATGGCAAATCCACCCAGTGTTGTAGTACCAGAGCCACTTGCATGAACCCTAGCGGAATGGACTGTTACGGATTCAACACCATAAGGCATATTAAAGCTTGTACCAATATACCCTTGCCCTCCTGTGCCAACTACGATTGCATTTTCAAATGAACCGTCATCAAAAGAGACCCATTCATTATTATACTCTTCATCTCCAGAAGGCGAATTCCAAGTTACTTCAACTGATCCATCGACAGCAGTGACAACAACATTTTCTGGCATCGGTATGACAGGAGGTACGCTTATGTTTTCGATATGCCAGAGATCTCCTCCAAGAGCCACAAGAGATTTTGATTCAAAACCTGTACTATCTTCACCATCATTTGTAAAGACACCAGCAACATCGATGTTATCAATCCAAACACCAGTTAAGTCGGCATTATCCGCTGTACTATAACCAGGGTCTGCTGAAAATGCGAAACGAACAATGACTTCTTGACCATAATAAGACTGAGGAATAGAAACATCCGTTGCTTCCCATGTCGGCGTTGCAGTCTCAACTCCACCCCAACCAGGGACTGCACAACCTTCACCGAATTCAAAACCAAAACAATACGTATCTGATGAGTTATAAGCTGGAGCAGCATCTTCTAAAACGGACCAGGTCTCACCACCGTCGCTAGAAATGCGGACATTTAAAGCATCCCAGCCATCATACAAAACTCCTCCTGTACATTCAGGACAATTAGTTCCAGAACACAAATTTTCAATCGCTCTTTTTTGGTCGAACGAAACAGTTAAGGTTGAAGTACTATTTGGTAAATCAATTGGTGGTGTATCTAAAACTTGATACCAATGGTCACTATATCCTCCATTTGTACCTATACTTGGATCTCCCATCCACCAAGAACGTCCAGATTCACCATAAGCCCCGTATGTATCAATATGCCAGGCAGGAAGAGTAGATGTTTGATCAACAGAAACCCAGCCAGCCATTGTACTATCTTCAAAACTTTCAAAATAAATATCCGCTCCATCAACACTTACCGTTATGTCATCAAGGAATAGGCCCTCGCCTTGCGGAGCATCACTATCTGAATGAAACCAGTAACGCATTTGAATTGCTGAACCGGCATAGTTACTTATATCAATCGGTTCGCTGTAAGTTGTAGAGAATAAGCTCCAAAATTCTGGGGCATCAGAATAGACATAATTATTTGCAGTTGCCGAAGTATCTCCATAAGGATTTGAAACATAATTCCAGGATTGGCCAGAATCATTAGAAAGTTGCATACCCCAATAATCGACTTCAGGGAATGCATCACCATCTAGAAGAGAACCTCTCACAAGAAAATCAATTCCAACTTGATCTCCAGCTGGGACATTGATTACTGGAGAATAAATATAGTTTTCCATATCTGTATTATAAGACCCACTTTCATTTTGACAAACGAGGCCATAATCTCCAGTTCGAAATGTTCTACTGCTATTCATGGCATTAAAACTGTTATCTGATTTTTTTTCAACAAAATTATTTTGAGCGCTAAATAAAGATGCTGATAGAATAATTATTAGTGAGATATGTTTTTTCATTTTATTTTTCCTACTTTATTAAATCAAAAAGTGGGAAAGCTATTAGACTTTCCCACTTTACTACTTTAGATTTTATTTCTTAACAAATATACGATTCAAAGACACAAAACACTTAAAAAGTAATTTTTAAATATTTTGACAACTTTAAAAAACTTATTTCATAAGAACTAGTTTTTTAGTTTGACTGACCTCATTTACCGTCATCGTATAAAAGTATACGCCACTAGCCAGATGAGAAGCATCAAGCATAAAATCATGATTACCCGCTTGAGTCTTTTTATTTATTAAAGTCTCAACAAAACCTCCGCGAACATCATACAAGGATAGCTTAACATTCGAACTTACATCTATCCCAAAGCTTATTTTCGTGACTGGATTGAAAGGATTGGGGTAGTTTTGTTTTAAAACAAAAGAACTAGGAATGATTTTTTTATCCTTGCCACCTATAGTGCTTAATGACTCTAAGTCATTTTCATATTTACCTACATAAACATAGTTCATATAGTCATAATAGCCAGTTGCAGGCGGATATGTTTCAAAATTAAAATTTGGCATTTGATAAAAAATACCAATTTCATAATCAGAACCAATATTTGCAAGATGATGTCCATATTCAACCTGTGGGAAACCTTCCGTACCTAAGGTATTTGTAACATTTTCTGCTTCTGTCCATGTCCTACCATTATCAACTGATTTGGACATAAAGATATCTAAATCATTTGGCGTTTGAAGAGCCGAATCAGCATCCCAAGAGGTGCTAGACATATTTACAGACGCATACCATAAAACCTGACTGCCTTCTTCATAGCTTGGTCTAACATTCGGAGTAAAGAAAAACTCAGGATCTGAATATAAAGTCATTGGTCCAGTAGCCGGCCAGTCAGCGCTAAATGCTTCAGAATAATCTTCTATAAAAGTTGCTGTCCAAGCGTTTGGACTATCCACCGGGTTAGGATTATAATAATGATACATCCCCGCTCCAACAAAACGATTATCTAAAGATATTGAATCAGAACCGGAAACCTCTAAATCTCCGTCAAATATGTAATCAGCACAACCACCTTCTATGTCTTCACATAGATATGGCCAAGACATTGCTGTAAAATGCAAACCACCATCTTGATCTGTCATGATATCATATTCGTAATGTACAAAATACTCAGCAGTGTTAAAGTAATTGATTTGTTCACCTAGGCTAGTAGTATCCTCAAAAAACTGAATAGTATCACCAACAACTTCACCTTCAGAGTTAGTAGCCCAAGGGTACCACGGCTTACCTGGATAATCGTCTGGGTTCGTAGACCATAAAGTCAGCAATGAGTCATGGAGTTCATATAATTTATCATCTGATAAATAATAATATCCAGAGTTCTTGAGACCACCTTCTGATGTCCAAGTAGCGCCATAATCTTCTGTCTGTTTAAAGAAAATAGTATGTGAAAAAGGCGGCTCTGTATCACTATCAGCAGAGAAAGAACTCATACCTAAATAACCAATGCCATCTCTATTTACATGGAAATCTGGCGTACCAGTATAACCCCCACATTCATACCAAACACAATTACCTTGATCGTCTTGATCTAGAGAATCTTGTTGGATATAATTTGGATCATCTGCAATTACATAGCCATTTGCTACATTAGTACTCTTAATCATGTATTTAGGATAAGTATCACCAGCCCAGCTAGTATACATTGCTAACAACCTAGGACCGCCGTTAGAATTATCATTATCAATTAGTTGAACATTGGCTTGCCATAAGTCAGGTGGGTCACAAACTTCACCCCCAGCTAAATTTAAATTTACACACCCTTTATTTAGGTGTTGAATAGGCGAAAAATTTGAAAGTTCACCCGTAGGGAAAACATCATATGCAAACATAGGAACGCCACCACTCTCGCCTCCGCCATAAGTCGCTAACGTATATTCATTCCATACTGCCATTGGTTTATTTTGAAAAGAGGAGACAACAGCACTCGGGTATCTAGCACCAGGTGCACCATCTGGGGTCGGAAGACCAGGATTTGCAAGCGTATACGTTTGATTTTCGGGATAAGTTGTATTAATTCTACTATCCACAGTCCATTCTTCACCATCAGGTCCAGACTGGGCAACCCCTAGAAATCCTGCCGTTTCATCCATCGTTCCAAATTGCCTATATACAGCTACCCACCCTGCATTATCTCCATCATTATTAGCATCATAAGAGTAGGCTAATGGACTAGTTGTCTCTAAAAATCCACCATAACCATTTTTAGAACTATCAATTTTAAAGGAAGCGAAGCTTGATTCCCTAGAGTTAGTATGAGCAGAACTCCTCTCTTTAGCTTCAGCCACGGGGATACTATCTTCAACTTGAAGCGGAGCAGTTGTGGTTTTTTCAGTTTTAGAGTCATCGGCTACTAAGAAAGCAACCAAAGAAACGATAATGAATAACTTTATTTTCATATTATACCTCTTTGAACGTTGTAAATAAAAAAAATCTGTGCTCTATATAAAAAAATACTCTATTGAAGATGAGAAAAGCAAGTCATCAGAAAATTAAAACTCAATCCCCATAGAGACTTGATGTGTTGTTTTTAATAAGTCATAATCCACAAAAGCATAATCAACAACGGCTACCATCTTACCAAGCCTTAGCCTTAACCCAGCTCCCGCACTTAACCCCGCCGTATCATGACCTAAATGACTACCCAAACGAGCGAAAGCAAGATTTTGCCAACTATACTCCATGCCCATTGTACCATAAACAGTATAATCATTTGGCTTGATGCCATCGATGCTAATCTTCAAGCTATGCTGAGGATGTTTTACAAAGACACTATTCGAGCCAACAACTTCATTTTCAATGCCAAGCCTAAATACTAGTGGCAGTGGAAACTTCGTTGTTATCTTACTCACGCGCTCATCAACATCAATAGTATCTGGAACAGTAATATGTAAACTCTCACCATTGTATTGTACTTCAGGACCAAAATTTGCAATGCTCATTCCAAGCATAACTCCGTAGATACCGGTGTCAAAATTAGAACCAATATCAAACGCCAGAGCTTGCATATCAGCTTCATAAATCACATCTCGAATATAGTTTAATGAACCACCTACTTTTAATCGATCTGTCATCTTGCGAGCATACGTTGTTCTAAAAGCAGTGGAAACAACTCTAAAATCCTCTCCAGTACCATCGGGATAATATTCGTTCGTTACAGCCATCGGGCCACTATCTAAGTAAAATAAATGAAGACCAACAAAATCAGAAGGTCCAACCTTCTTACCATAACTAAGTACACCATGCTGAATACCAGCGATGTAGTTCACACTTGAAAAATAAGCTTCGCTACGTTCAATAAATGCTGCACTAGCAGGATTGTAAGGAATACCAGCGATACCTCTTCCAGAAGCAACATGCGATCCACCCATGCCAATTGCACGAGCAGATGTTTCTAATTTTAACCAATTAGCCGTTGATGTCGCTACCTTTGTCACGACCTCTGGAATATCACGAAACTGGCCAACAGAAAGAGAGACAGTAACAAAGAAAAGTGCAAAAAACTTACTCATCGTATCACCGCAAATTTTCCAACCTTCTCTTCACCATTTGTACTCTCAACATGATAAATGTACAATCCGGGAGCAATTTCTTGGTTATTTGCAGTTCTTAAATCCCACCACTCATTACCATCAAACTGATTTACATGGTCCAAGACCCTTATTAATTCTCCAGTGACCGTATAAATTCTAATTCTGCATTCTTGAGGTAAGTTTGTGAATCTTAATTTTCTAGATATCGCAGTCTCATTAAATCGAGACCTTACGATATATGGGTTTGGTACGACTTTAATTGTATCTAATGTGGTATCAGCGACAATTGATACTTTTCCGAGTACACTCATATCTGAAACCCAATTATCTCCGTCTTCAAAAAACTTTGAAGGACCGTAAATAAGTTTGTCACCATTTTTCCAAGGATAAATTGGTTTCCATGAATTATCATTAACTCCATCGTTATTCTCATCAATGTATGGAGTCGAGGGTTCAATGTTTTTTGATATTCCAGATGTAATCCAAAACATTTGATTAAAAAACACAGTATCATTTTCTGAATATTCTATAGCTGGAGACCATGCCTTACTAAACTGCTCCCCGGTCCTGATTCGATAATTAATTTTTAAATTGAAATTATATTTTGAAAGCTCTTGCCCAGCAATGGATACAGTGTCACCAATGAAGGCAATTTCTTCACCTTTAGTCCAACTTAAATCTCCAACACCGTTTTCAGAGCCCTCAGACGGATTATTATTTGTACCCAAATCAAAACAAGTAACCCCAACTTTTTTACCTGTATATAAATTTGTAATTCTAAAAGGAAGACCCATCATACCATACCCAACGAACACTGAATCACCTATTGCCTCTGAAAAAAACTCTATTTCGTAATCAAAATTCAACCTGCGCATATAGCTAGCTAAATTTGTATATGATAACTCAATTTCAATATTATCAACATAAATCCACTGAGCAAATTGTAAAGAGTCAAATTCAGACTCGTCAGCATTGTAAAGCAAATATTTTGAAGGTTCTAGGATCGGAGGAGCAGAAGGGCTTAATGGAAGCGCATTATCAAATCTAAAGCGGATACCATCCATCATATCGCTCCATCGATCTAAAGGTTGGATTAATTGAAATTCAGGAACAACAAGATTTGAAGATTCAAGAATTGACCCTGGCAATCTTTCAAGCGAATCATTTTCAAAGAAAGTTAAAGTCTGGGGATCGTATGAATTAGAATATTTTGGAGAACCATCATTTAGAACTTCAAAAACATAAAGCATTGGGTCCTCAGTAGCAATGCCATCAATAGCATCCATGCCTTGGTTAGCTTTTATTTCATATTTTAAAATTTTCCCTGCTGATATTTCACCTCTATCTACTATAAAATATCCTCTTTCACCTGTACCTATATTATTAGAATCAGATAAGAAAATTGCCTCGATATCACTCTCATCTGGAAAAGAAATATTACTTGGTGTGTAACCGGGGACTACAGTAATAAAATTATTGTCGAGCGGAGAAGAACCCTTATCAGTTTCAAGATATGGATAGCCACGGTTTGGATTTGGAGTAGACCGAATGAAACCACCATTAATATTATAGTAATTAAGCATTTCTGGACCCATAAATTTATCCGGATTTGTTCCAGCCCAAACCGTATCGGAATCATAAGTTTGAGTTGAGTCATTTAATATATAAGCCATTTCAAAAGGCTCTAATCCAATATCATAAGCACAAATGGTATACGTGTACTCAATACCGTCAACAACATTCGAATCAACATACGCATATTGAATACCAGAATTAACACCCAGGCTATACCTAGGTGCAAAGGGATCTAAACCAGATATTGAAACATTCCTTTTTGGCTCATCACTATCACAATCTGCACTGGTATAAATACAGTGGTTTATATCTTGTTCATAATCTAAATCAAATTGGGCATAGGGAATCCAACCGATAAAATTGCCATCAAAATCATATAACTTATCCTCATTCCCTCCCCAAGTTACACCACCATCAATTGAACGATATAACTTGTAGCCCTCAAAGTCAGCATATCCAGTTAATGAGTCAATAGAAGTTTCAGCACTAGCATCCCACGAGACAAGAACTCTCTTGTGGTCAGCAACTGCAAAAATCTTTGGCGCATTAGGTTTAGAAAAATTGCCAAAAATAACTGAAACACTATCGATTGAAAATGAACCTTCACTATCTGTGACACTTAGCTTATAATTATATTTTGAATATAAAGAGTCTGGATTTGGATCATTGACAATAACCTCAACATCGTTAATGACCTCTCCATTGTCACCCGTCCACGAAAAAATAAGACCTTCTCCATCAGGATCTAATGAATTAACAGCACTCAAAACAACCGGATTGTTATCAAATTTAGGAACTCGAATATTTCCACCAGCATCAGCAATTGGGCAAATATTTTTTCTAATCGTAACGACCACAGTATCCTTATCAGTGCAATACTGTTCACCTGCAATAGTTTCAGTGATTGCAAGCTCAAAATGAAAGTCTGTATTTTGTTCTAAGTCCAAAGGAGATGTAACCAAAATTTCCGGCATTGATTCACCTTCCATTACTAAGTCACCATTAATTAGTGACCATGAATAAGAAAGAGAATTCCAATCTTTATCATATGATTTTTTTGATGTCAACTTAAATTGGTAATCACATGTAGTAAAATCTGCACCCGCATCAGCTACCGGCGAGGAATTTTTTAAATAAGTAACCGCTAACGTGTCAGATACAAAATTTTCACCATCATCCAAAGCAACAGCAAAACTGTAAACTTCTTCGGAGGATATCATTGGAAAGTTAAAAGTAGCTATAGAAGAATTACTATTTTGCAAGTTTGCATCAAGGCCATTTAAAGAAGACCAAGAATAATTAATATTAGAATCATCCGGATCAACAGAGCCAGACGCATCAAGTGAAACTGTTAAATCGCAACCGCTACTGACTTTAAAATCTTCTCCCACATCAGGAATAGGACACATATTTGCCTTGCAAACAACAAGTACCGTGTCGACGCTTTCACATGCCTCATCGTCTTCATAAACTCTTAATTCTATTCTAAACTCCTTATCCTGATCGAGGTCCTGAGGATAATTAAAATAGGGTTCTGCTCTTCTTGATTGACTGCTTGAAAAAGAGATACCATCATCCAGAGATGACCATTCATAATTAATAGATCCATTCAAAATATAAGAATCAGAACCATCTAAATAAACTCTGTAATTACTTCCTACTTTCTTGCCACCGCATACAGTTTTATCTATGCCCGCATTTGAGACACATTGCTGACTGTAAAGCTGAGAACTAAAAAAGAATATAAAACTACAAAAGAAAACCTTTATCAAAACTCAATCCCCATAGAGACTTGATGTGTTGTTTTTAATAAGTCATAATCCACAAAAGCATAATCAACAACGGCTACCATCTTACCAAGCCTTAGCCTTAACCCAGCTCCCGCACTTAACCCCGCCGTATCATGACCTAAATGACTACCCAAACGAGCGAAAGCAAGATTTTGCCAACTATACTCCATGCCCATTGTACCATAAACAGTATAATCATTTGGCTTGATGCCATCGATGCTAATCTTCAAGCTATGCTGAGGATGTTTTACAAAGACACTATTCGAGCCAACAACTTCATTTTCAATGCCAAGCCTAAATACTAGTGGCAGTGGAAACTTCGTTGTTATCTTACTCACGCGCTCATCAACATCAATAGTATCTGGAACAGTAATATGTAAACTCTCACCATTGTATTGTACTTCAGGACCAAAATTTGCAATGCTCATTCCAAGCATAACTCCGTAGATACCGGTGTCAAAATTAGAACCAATATCAAACGCCAGAGCTTGCATATCAGCTTCATAAATCACATCTCGAATATAGTTTAATGAACCACCTACTTTTAATCGATCTGTCATCTTGCGAGCATACGTTGTTCTAAAAGCAGTGGAAACAACTCTAAAATCCTCTCCAGTACCATCGGGATAATATTCGTTCGTTACAGCCATCGGGCCACTATCTAAGTAAAATAAATGAAGACCAACAAAATCAGAAGGTCCAACCTTCTTACCATAACTAAGTACACCATGCTGAATACCAGCGATGTAGTTCACACTTGAAAAATAAGCTTCGCTACGTTCAATAAATGCTGCACTAGCAGGATTGTAAGGAATACCAGCGATACCTCTTCCAGAAGCAACATGCGATCCACCCATGCCAATTGCACGAGCAGATGTTTCTAATTTTAACCAATTAGCCGTTGATGTCGCTACCTTTGTCACGACCTCTGGAATATCACGAAACTGGCCAACAGAAAGAGAGACAGTAACAAAGAAAAGTGCAAAAAACTTACTCATCGTATCACCGCAAATTTTCCAACCTTCTCTTCACCTGCACCCTTGATGTGAAAAACATACAAACCCGGAGCAACTTCTTGATTATTTAACGTTCGCATATCCCACCATGCATAACCATTAGTTATGCTTTGATGCTCAAATTCAGATACTAACTCACCTGTTACTGTATAAATACTAATCATACATTGTGAAGGGAGATTGTTAAACTTAATTTTTCTATTAAAAGTGGTTTCGTTGTGACCAGACCTGACTATATAAGGATTAGGAACCACGCCAACGTTCTTTAAGCTTGCCTGAGGCTGAACACCAGGGTAGACTTGAACAAAATTTCTATCTAAAATTGTAGTTCCCCTAGAATTTTCAATATATGTGTAGCCCTCAGGACTTGCCCACTGGTCGGGGTTTGAATAGTTCGTATCAACAACTGCATTGAATTGACCATTCCCTATAGGTTCATAAACTGTCTTATAAGGAGGCTCGACGCCCATGTCATATGCTACTATTGAGTAAGTGTACTCAAGACCGTCCACAACATCATCGTCCTCAAAAACGTATTGAAAACTATCTCCATCAACGACATAAGGCTCGTCTAAACGGATTAAGTCGAAACCAGTATCAGAACCAAGGTTAAACCAAGGAGAATAGGGGTCTTGCCCTTTTATTGCGTGCCCACGAGAATTTTTTTCATCACAATCGAAACTATTTGAGTAAGTACAGTGAAGAGAATCTTCTTCAGCAGATAAATCGTATTGAGAATAAGGTTGCCATCCAACAAAAATACCATCTGCATCGTAAATCATATCGCTTGGCTTTCCCCAAGATTCTCCGCCATCAATACTTTTATAAATTTTATAACCTTCAAAATCAGCATATCCAGTAACTACATCAGTAGATGATTCTGCATGGTCATTCCAATATAGCTTTACTTTCCCCTGTTCCGTAACAGCATGAACTGTTGGCCTCGTGGGCGGAGTAAAACCCTGATAACGAGAATTGTACATAACTTGAGCAAATTTAGCATTATTAATTAAGTCTTCTTCGTTCTGACCAAAGATGATGCAGAAAGAAAATGGGACTTCTCTTCCGACGGGTAAATCAAAAGGACCACAACTTAGAATCAATACACAATCCAAACCGTCAGGCTCTCTTAAAAAAGCGGGCTCTTCTTTGAGACCCTCTAGCGAATCAAAATGAGGATTAAGCTCTGAGCCTAGATCTGTACCTGGATTAGGCGTATGAAAATACCATTCATGCTCATCCGGCATTAAATTTGTAGTGTCTCCTGTCATTATTTTATAAAGAATTTCTTCTTTGTTTCTAGCTTGAGGACATCCAGGAGACCCAGCATTACAACCACTCGAGTTACCTTCTGCCTGTGTAACCCCCGGTCTACTATACCAGTCAAACCAGTGCCAATCAGTCATTTTTAAAGGCTCACCTGGAAAAATATCTGTAGTCCCATCCTGATCTAAATCTATTTCTGTAGTAGCGCGAGGAGAATCTAACATTTGAGTAGCAACAACGCCGTAACTGTTACCAGGGCTAGGACTATCAGGGTCCATGGCATAACCAGGAATACCAGACAACCCATCATAATCACCAATCATTGCAAGACTAACCGATAATCTTTCGTCATTTAATTCAAAAAACTCATAGTAATACTTCATAAAATCATCATCGTTAGTATGGAGCCCAGAATTATAGCCTCCTTTATCGCCCATCAGTACATCTGCATCCATATAAAATCCCAACGACATATCCTTGTAATCAAAACCCTTTCCACGATTCAACTTGGTTCCATCGGGCATAATCATACCCTCCCCACAAATTTGATTACCCTCATTGTCCAGCACAGGGACACCATATTCATCCTTAGCGCACCAATCACCGCTTTCATTTCGAACCTTAACAGTAACAAACATAATATCTTCGGCATAAGATACACCATAAGAATGAGCAGTCGCCATAACCTTCAGACCCATAGGGTAACCGGTTGTCTCATACTCATTATTTGTATTTACTACATTCCCACGATGCGCCCATCTATCATCAAATTCCATATAAACATCCATATCCGAAACAAAACGACCCGGAACTTCCTCCCAGCAATCGGGGTCTTTTCTTGAGTTATCACACCCTGGTAAAAACGTATTGTAATCTTGACTCCAAGACCCTGGCCAGAAAGACTCATTGGTCGCTGTTACGCTATTGAATCTCGTTGGCCAAGTATTTGAATAATCACTATGAGCTAAAAGAGGATATGTGTCCTCACTATCTGTCACATAGGTATCACCAAATAAATCACCAGCGGTCACGTCTAGGTTATGCGTATTTGTCCTAGACATTGTACTGGCGTGCCAATCAGTATTGAATGATGGGTCGTTCCTGGTAAACCATGATTCTGAAGCTGTAGCACCATAGTAAAACAAGTTATCATCTTTAGTCCACTCTTCTTGGTCACTGCCATAGTCATATAAATCAAATTGGTCTTCACGACTTTTCAGTTTAGGCCTTAAGGCCCAAGGATGAATGAATCCGATTCTAGCGGAAGAACTGTTTGGATCATTTTCACCAAGAGTACTTATTATTATGCTACTATTATCTTTATCCTCAACCCACTGGTAGGCATCCGTTAGATCATCTATGGATGATTTTTTTGATATACTATCTGGATCCCACTTACCAAAATCTTCTTCTGCATTAAAAAGAATACCTACATAATTAGTATCGCCATTTGCATACCACGATTCGTAAGCATCTTGGGATTCCCAAATGCTGTAGATTGCATTGCCTTCGGAATTAACGACTGATTCAAGCTGAGACCATTGAAATGCAGATGTCTTTTTATGTCCTGGAAGACCTGCTAAAAAAGCGACAGAAGGCAGATATGAATAATCTCCCCACAGACCAGAAGGTTGCTCATCCCAATTAATGAGATTGCCATAATTTGATATTCCATTATTGACTTTCCCTTGCAATAAATAACCGATGGCCCTATCATTCATTGGATTTGTCGGAAAAGGGTTATCTCCAATACGCGCAGCAGAACTATTTCGATATGGGTCCACCACTTGATCACGCTCATATTTTTCAGACCCGGCAACAGCCAAGGAGGAAAAAAGGAATAAAGCAATTAAAGACATATTTTTTTTAAAGGTATCAATCAAAATCAAACCTCACATTGAAATTTACTTCTCTAGGCTGAGAAGAGCGCCAAGGGCGATCGTAATATGCGCTAGATAAATAGTGTTCTGAATCAGCCAACCCAACCCTATCTGTATAGTAAGCGCCAGGGTCATCAGCTTTTCCAGTCAGTGGCCAGACATCTATTTCGTTTCTTATATCTAAAAAATTATATACACTCAAACCAAGACTTACCCTGTGATTCATAATTGAAACATATTTACTAAAATTTAAATTTGCATTTCTAAAAGCAGGCCCTCTTTTAGTGTTTATATTTCTTTCATCAGGTTTCGGGTCTTTTCCTGCGAATATATAAGGAGTATAAGGACCCCCACTTTGGTAAAAGGCAGTTACAGCTGCATTGATACCGAATGGCAACCCAGTATAAAACCAGAATGTTAGATCGTGAGGCCTATCATAAA
>CAJQGZ010000100.1 GCA_905478065.1 uncultured bacterium
TCACTAAAAAATGGGCTTTTCTTTAGTCTATATAACTACCAAACAACCACA
This sequence comes from uncultured bacterium, assembly GCA_905478065.1. GTDB lineage: Bacteria > Fidelibacterota > Marinisomatia > Marinisomatales > UBA1611 > TMED80. The sequence continues at coordinate 52 of CAJQGZ010000100.1, forward strand.
GGAAGACCCTCAAACAAATTCAACAACGTTAATTTTATGGCTCTCCAAAAAGGAAGCCAACAACGAAAATGTATTGTACCTCAAAACGACTACATATTAGAAATCGACTATGATGGTTACCATCCGAGAATAATAGGAGACATTGTAGGATTTGAATTCGATGCCGAGTCTTCTGTGCATGAACAGCTAGGTAAAATGTATTTTAAAACGGAAAAACTATCTAAAGAGCAATACGCGAAGTCAAAGGAACTGACTTTTAAACAGCTGTATGGTGGGGTGTTTGAAGAATTTGCTCACCTACCCTTCTTTGACAAAACAATAAATTTTATAGTAAGTTTATATTACAGATTTAATGAAGAAGGATATATTTCACTACCTACTTCTAAACGTAGATTTTACAAAGACAACTACAAAGAAATAGGCCCACAGAAGTTATTTAACTATTTTATACAGATGAGTGAGACAGAGAGAAATATGGAAATAATGTATAAATTAAATGAGTTTTTAGAAGAGAAAAAAACCAAACTCATAATGTATATGTACGATGCTTTCATATTCGATGTAGATGAAAGAGATGGGAAAAATATTAAAAGCGAATTAGATTCAATAATCAGAAACAACAAATTCAGAACAAAAGCCAAACAGGGTAGTTCATTTGGGGAATTAATAGAAATAGATTTAAACTAGTTTCCCCTTTTGATATGTATCAAAGTAATGATATTATCAAACATCTCTTCAAAAGGTTATGAATAACAAAATTCATTTAACATTTACTTATCCAGATAAACTAGATGAGGTCATCAATAAAATTGAGACTAGTTATGAAGTTTATTTGGGAAAAGTTTTTACTCTCACAGATTTGGATAGTACTAAAGTAATGTGTACATATAATATTATAAGTGGTAGTGAGAAAGCTAGGTTACCCAATACCATTTTAGTACACAGAAAAAAACAAACGAATACTTTATACACAATAAACGCTCTGAATGAACTAATCAAAAATTTAAACAATGGAGTATTAGATAAAACATACCCCATTGAGTGGAATGACTACAAAAGTAGTTTACTACTACATCAAAACAATGAATTTAGAGTAGTAAGAACAAAGCTTTTTAAAATAATTAAAGTTTAGTTTGGTTGCCTAAATTTTCTTTTTTACATTACATCAAAAATTATTTAATATGAACACAGACGAAATTAAGAAGAGGCTTGCTCGCCTCCAGACGAAAGGATCTTCAAATCCAAACTCTAACGGAAAAAAATGGTCCGACAATTTCTGGAAACTTACACCAGGAAAAAAACATGAAATAAGAATTGTAAAGTACAAACACAGTGATGACACATTGCCTTTCACAGAATTGTATTTCTACTTTGGTATAGGGAAACCAAGAATGATTTCTCTAGTTAACTACGATGAAGCAGATCCTATAATGGAATTTGCGTCTGAATTGAGAAAGACCAATGAAGAAGACAATAAAAAACTAGCTAAGAAACTTAACCCTAAAATGAGAGTATTTGCTCCAGTAATTGTTAGAGGTGAAGAAGATAAAGGAGTTAGATTTTGGGAATTTGGTCCACAAGCATACACTGAATTACTTCAGTATATGGATGATGAGGATTATGGAGATATTACAGATGTTGAAAATGGATTTGACATTAAACTTGAGCAAATTCCAGCCGAACAAAGTGGAAAAGCTTATCCTACAACTACAATTAAGCTTAAACCGAGAACTACTCCTTTAAGTAAAGATGCTAAGCAAGCGGAAGATTGGTTAGAAAATCAACCAAATGTAAAGAAACTTTACACTAAAGTAGAGTATGACGACATGAAAACATCTTTAATGGAATGGGTTAAACCAAAACTTGAAGGTGGAGAGGAAGAGGAAGCTGTATCATCAGGAACCAATTACACTGACACTAAAAAGAAAAATGTAAACAAAGAATTAGACGATTTATTTGAAGATTAATTATGGCTAAGAAGAAAAAAGAAACCAGTACTTCTTCCCTAACAGAGGATCTGTCTCAAGTATTAGCAGACAGTATAAATACTAAAGTAGGGAAAGGTAAAAAGCAAATGGCCTATTTTCTAAATGGCACAGGTAACGATGATCCGAGCAGTATCATGGGTTGGGTTTCCACAGGTAGCTCTATGCTAGATTTAGCTATTTCCAACAGACCTAATGGTGGTTTACCAGTAGGGAAAATAGTTGAAGTGATGGGAATGGAACAATCAGGAAAGTCCCTTTTATGTGCTCATATTATAAAGTCAACCCAAGAACAAGGAGGGGTAGGTGTCTATATTGACACCGAAGCCTCCTTGGATACTAGGTTTTTAAATGCAATAGGGGTAGATACCAATAAAATGATATACATTCCTATTGACACTTTAGAAGATGTTTGGGCCACAGTTGAAAACGCTGTAATTAAATTTAGAGAAAAAAATCCAAACAAAATTTTATCTATAATTGTAGATTCACAATCAGCAGCAACTACAGCAGCTGAATTGGAAACTGACTTTACTAGAGATGGTTTTACAACAGAAAAATCTATCATAAACAGTAAAGCTTTAAGAAAGATAACTAACTTAATTTATAAACAAAAAGTTTTATTAGTAGTTACAAATCAACTTAGAGATAAAGTAGGAGCAATGGCGTTTGCTGAAAAATATACAACTTCAGGAGGTAAAGCCCTTCAATTCCACTCTTCAGTAAGATTATTAGCTAAAAATGTTAGTAAAATTAAAGAAGATGTCAATGGTGTTGAGCAGATAGTAGGGAGAGAAACAGAAGTTATGGTAAAAAAGAACAGATGTGGTCCTCCAGAACGTAAAATTCGATATGAAATTTACTACGATTCTGGTATAGATGACAACAGTGGTTTATTTGCTATGCTGAAGAAGTATAAAGTATTAAAAGGCGGAGGAGCTGGATGGTACACTTACGGAAATATAGATGTTGAAACTGGAGAAATAATAGAAGAAAAATTTCAAGGAGCCAATGGGTTTCATGAATTAGTTAACACACGACCTGATATAAAACAACTTATGTATGAAGACATATGTGATAAATATATTATGAAATATCAACATGAAATTGAAGACTTTTCAAGGGACGTGGATGCAATAGAAAAAGAAGAAGTAAATGGGGAATAGCGTTTTAGATATTTTAAATAACATCAACAACGACACCCCTCCACATCCGAACGATAAAATACTCTTAATTGATGGCCTTAATTTATATATTAGGGCCTTCTCAGCGAATGGGGCTGTGAATGATAAAGGAGTTCCTGTGGGGGGAATGGTTGGTTTTTTAAAATCATTGGCTTTGCTTATACGTGAAGTTAATCCGACAAGAATTATAGTCACTTTTGATGGTAAAGGAGGCTCAAAAAGGAGAAGAAAACTTCATCCTGGATATAAAGGAAATAGAAAACCAGGAAAAAGATTAACTAGATGGGATCAATTTCAAACTGTAGAAGATGAGCAATACTCGATGGCTACACAATTATCTCGTTTAAGTGAATATTTGGAGAATTTACCTTTAACAACAATTGTAGTAGATAATATAGAAGCTGATGATATTATTTCATATCTTGTAACAACTACTTTTAAAGGAGATAAAATATGCATTGCCTCTGGTGATCAAGATTTCCTACAATTAGTAGACGAAAACACTACAGTTTGGTCACCTTCTAAAAAGAGATTTTTCACTCCTGACACAGTTTTAAAAGAATATAATATACCTAGTTTTAACTTTTTAATCTACAAATCACTATTGGGCGATCAATCAGACAATATAACTGGAGTAAGAGGACTAGGCCCTAAAAAAATCCCAAAACTTCTGCCAGAAATTATAAAGTCGCCATTAAGTATAACCGACATAATAGAATACGCCTCCACACAAGAGGGAGAAATGTTTGAAAGGATAATCAACAATAAAGATAATCTTCATCTGAATTATAAGTTAATGGATTTACAAGTAACTGATATTTCAGGTCACGCTAAAATGAAGATAATGGAAAGTTTAGATTGTAATTCTAATTTGTTAGACAAAAATTCTTTCATACGATTATATAATAATGATTTTTTAGGAGAGGCTTTAGGAAGACCAGAACAATGGTTAAATAATAGCTTTTTAAGGTTGAATACATTAATAAAACAGTTAGAAAAATGAGTGAAGGTAAATTAACAGAGTATGGAGCATCGTTTCAAAATAAAGCAATTTCTAATTTACTTACAGATCCTGATTTTTTAAGACAATCTATAGATATAATCTCTCCTACCCATTTCGACAATGAACATAATAAATGGGTTGTTAGTAAAATTATAAGTTACTATGATTCATATAAAACAATACCTTCTTTAGATTACTTTAAAGCGGAACTTAAGAAAATTAAAACAGAAGTTCAAAAGTTAGCCATTAAAGAAAAAATTAAAGAAATATATGCTGTTTCTAAAAGTAAAGATTACAAATATATTGGGAAAGAATACATAGACTTTTGTAAAAATCAAAATCTCAAAACAGCAATTAACACTTCAGTTGATTTACTAGATGCAGGAAATTACGAAGATATAAGAGTTTTAATTAACGATGCTTTACAAGCAGGAAATCAACAAGAAGGAGGACATATATATAAGGATCATTTAGAAGAAAGATATTCTTCAAAGGAAAGAATTACAATACCTACCCCTTGGGAATCTGTTAATGTTTTACTAGGTGGAGGTTTAGGTCCTGGAGATTTAGGAGTAGTAGCAGGTAATCCTGGAGGTGGTAAATCTTGGGTAATGGTTGCAATAGCAGCCCATGCTGTAAAGATGGGAAACAATGTTTTGTTTTGTACTTTAGAATTAGATGAAGATTATGTTGGTAAAAGGTTTGATGCTTATTTTACTAATATCCCAGTAAACGAGTTAAATGCAAGTTCTAAACCTATAATTAAGGACGCCATAGGTAAATTGTCCGGATCACTTGAAATAAAGCGATTTAGAGCACAAAAAACCACTTTGAGCGAGGTAGAGACATACACTGAAAGACTAATTAATAATGGCTTTAAACCAGACTTAATAGTAATCGACTACATAGATTTACTTAAAGTAAAAAACAATAAAGATAAAAGAAATCAACTTGAAGATCTTTACACTGAAGCAAGAGAATTTGGAAAAGAGTACAATGTTCCTGTTTGGTCACCATCTCAAGTCAATAGAACAGGAGCTAGAGAGGAAGTTATTGAAGGAGACCAAATAGCAGAAAGTTACTCTAAACTAATGATTGCAGATTTTGCAATGTCTCTTTCAAGAACAAGAGAAGACAAAATAAACGATACAGGAAGATTTCACATTATGAAAAACAGATATGGAGCAGATGGATATACGTACAATGCCGATTTTGACGCATCTACTGGAGTAATTCATATAAAAGGAAAACATACGCAAGTATCTTCAGGTAATCCTGAAATCCCCAATTCGGGTAGTACAGGCAGAGTAATTGAAAATTTAATAGGTGGAAGAAACACTTATTAAGGACTTCAGCAAATTTTATTAAGTTTTGTTTATCATTATGTATTTATAATCACGAAAAGATACACAAGACTGAAGGCAAAAACGCCTTCATTTTTGACTCGCTTAAAATCGAGGCTTTTAAAAAATTTATATATTTATTAACCCTTAAAAAAAAAGTTAAATATGGATATCTCACAGAAAATACTATCAGATATAGTAATTCACAACAAGTATGCAAAATACATTCCTCAAAAACAGAGAAGAGAAACTTGGGAAGAGCTCGTTACTAGAAATAAAGTAATGCACCAATCTAAATTCCCCAAACTCGAGAAGGAAATTGAAGAAGCATATAAACTTGTTTACGATAAGAAAGTATTACCTTCTATGAGAAGCCTCCAATTTGCTGGAAAGCCAATTGAAATAAACAATTCAAGAATATTTAACTGCTCTTATCTTCCTATAGACGATTGGAGAGCATTTAGTGAAGTTATGTTTTTACTCCTTTCAGGGTGTGGAGTAGGGTATTCTGTTCAAAATCACCATGTAGATAAATTACCAGAAATAAAAGTACCAACTAAAGATAGAAGATTTTTAGTAGGAGATTCAATTGAGGGATGGGCAGATGCAGTTAAGGTTTTAATGAAATCTTATTTTGGAATATCAAGTTCAAGACCTAAATTTGATTTTAGAGACGTTAGACAGAAAGGAGCAGAATTAGTTACTGTTGGAGGAAAAGCACCAGGCCCTGAGCCATTAAAGGAATGTTTAATCCAAATACAAAAAGTTTTAGATAGAAAAAAAGATGGAGAACATTTATCTCCCGATGAAGCTCATGATATTATTTGTCATATTGCAGATGCTGTATTGTCAGGAGGAATTAGAAGAGCAGCTTTGATTTCACTATTTGACTTACATGACGAAAAAATGTTAGTTAGTAAAACTAATAGTGTTGAATCGAAGGTTTTATCTCAAGAACACAAAACATACATAGATGCTTTTGGACGTCATGAAATGGAAAATGAAATAGTTCTAAAAGTAGAACAAGACGGAGTTATCTACAACGATATTACAATTAGAAGAGATAAAGATTCAGGTAAATTTTGGGATTTAGAGCAATATGAAAGAGACGGAACTTTAGGTTGGTGGGTTTGTAATCCTCAAAGAGGAAGAGCCAACAATTCAGCAGTAGTTATTCGTTCAAAAGTGAAAAAGAAAGATTTTTTTGACCTCTGGGATAAAATAGTAGCAAGTAACACAGGAGAACCTGGAATATATTTTTCAAACGACAAAGATTGGGGAACAAATCCATGCTGTGAAATAGCTTTACGCCCTTTCCAATTCTGTAATTTAACAGAAGTTAATGGAAGTGACATAAAATCACAAGAAGATTTAAATAATCGTTCGAGAGCAGCAGCATTTTTAGGAACTTTGCAAGCAAGTTACACAGAATTTCATTACTTGCGTGATATTTGGCAAAAAACAACAGAAAAAGATGCACTTGTTGGAGTAGGAATGACAGGAATTGGATCAGGAGCAGTTTTAGGTCTAGATTTAGAAGAAGCTGCCAACGAAGCAAAAGAAGCCAATGCAAAATTAGCAAAAATAATTGGAATTAAACCAGCATCAAGAGTAACTACAGTAAAACCATCAGGAACTAGCTCATTAGTTTTAGGAACTTCATCAGGAATTCATGCTTGGCACAATGACTTTTACATTAGAAGAATGAGATTGGGTAAAAATGAAGCTCTTTACCAATATTTAGCTGAATATCATCCAGAATTAATTGAAGATGATATATTTAAATCGCAAATTCAAGCCATAGTTTCCATTCCACAAAGAGCCCCTGAAGGTGCTATTTTGAGAACAGAATCTGCGCTAGATTTACTTGAAAGAACTAAAAAATTCAACACAGAATGGGTAAGAGCAGGTCACAGAAAAGGAGCCAACACAAACAATGTTTCAGCAACAATTTCAGTTAAACAAGAAGAGTGGGAAACAGTAGGAGAGTGGATGTGGAAAAATAAAAACACATTTAATGGTCTTTCAGTATTACCTTACTCCAATGGTAGTTATCAACAAGCACCTTTTGAAGACATAGATGAAGCTACATTTTTAGAAATGGAAGGTCATTTATCAGGTATAGATTTAAAGATGGTTACTGAAGCAACAGATGAAACAGACTTAAATGGACAAGTAGCTTGCGCAGGTGGGGCTTGTGAAATAGTATAAAAATGATAAAACTTAAAGACATACTAAGAGAAATTGGAGAAGCCAACATTGCACCTTTCAATTGGACAAAAACTTCAGGAGATTCTCCCCAACAATTCAAAGAAAAAATGGGGATGGAAGTCTTTGCAGACTATGGATATGACACTATTAACACATATAAATTTACTACCGATAAAGGAACACAATATGGAGTAGATTTACAGATAGAAGAAGATGAGTACAAGGAGGGCATTGAATGTGAAATAGATTTCTCTATAGAAGGAGGAGGATGGTACTTACCTATGGATACAACGAACATGCATGAGCAATATGCAGTTATGTCTACTATAACAGACATACTTGTTACATGGGTGAATGAATGGGATAAAGAGCTTTACATATCTAAAATTACGGTAGATCCTATTAAGGATGAAGAGGATGACTACAGTGATAGAACACAAAATAAAAGAGGAAAGTTATACTATGCCTTCATGAAAAAACAACTACATAGACTTAATAAAGAATATTACATAAATGTTTTTGACAATCACTTTGAAATTTCTCCTAAATCCTAAAAACCAAAATGAGACAAGACGATTGGATAAGTAAAATGTACTATGGATTCAATACTTCACAAAATAAACTTGGATCCCCAACTAATAATTCATATATTAACATATGTCATGAACAAACGAGACGCACAAAAGATGAAAGTAGGGGCAACCCGAAAAAGCCAAATAGAACAAGGCTACTTTGATGGTAGATTTGTAGAAAGATCAGAAAAGTTACAAAATAAATATAAAAGAAAACCAAAACACAAAAATAAAAGTTATGACGAAGACGAAGACGAAATATGAGGATTTAGCAGTTCCAGAATTAATAAACCTACTAACAATAGTTTTATTAGAAAAAGACAGAGTATATAGATACCATCCTAAGAACCCTAAAGCCACTACAGTAGAAGAAGAATACGACTCTCTTCAAGGAGATATTCAAACAATTACAAATTTAATTACTGAAAAGAGTAAGTAATGGGGTTAAAAAAGGCACCAAAAAAACCTAAACCTAAACGCTCTGCTATGAGATTTTATTGGTGGAGACGATTTGGAACCCATAAAAGACTCCCACAAAAAACCTCTCTATTAGATAAAATAAGAAATGGGGATTTTCTTTCATCTCCATATTGGGATCAAGCGAGGTGGGAGGAAACATATTCTTCTCAACACATTAAAGAAGTTAAAAAAGAAAGACCCTTAATAAGTCAAGAAGAAATATTAGATATAGAAAGAACCTACATTAAACGAAAAAATAGACTCTTAGAAGATGCTTTTAACGACGACACTAGACGCTTAAAACACTTAGAAGAATGTTTTGTTAAAGAATTAGGGGGTAGTAAAAAGCTTCTGTACAAATGCATAGAGAATTGTGAAGGAGATGAAGAAGTCCTTTACCACGAATATCGAGAACAAGTTAAAAGTTTATGAAAATATCACACGAAGTACCTATTCCTTATTTAAATCAGAGTAGAGCATTTAATCAATATGACTACTGTCTCCCTCACTTACTAGATGAAAGTGAAGAATATAAGAACTATTTCCAAAAATCTAAGGAAATGGGTCGTTATATCATTATGGACAATTCCTTACATGAATTAGGTAAACCATATGATTCTAAAAGATTATGGTATTGGATGAATTATTTTAAACCTGATGAATTTATCGTTCCAGATTATTGGCAAGACAAAACAACTACTCTAGTTACTGCTAAAGAATGGATTAGCAAAAAATACCCAAAAGAAACAACCCCAGTAGCTGTAGTCCAAGCCGTGGATAAATCGGAAGCATTCGAATGTTACCACATCCTAAAAGTACAGGGCTACAATAAAATAGCATTTAGCTACGGTGCTGATTGGTATTATAAAGAAGGATTAAAAACAACCCCAGACAGTAGTAATAAATTTATAACTAAAGCTCATGGGAGATATAACACAATAAAAGAATTTTATGGAAAGAAACTAATATCTAAGTATGACAAAGTTCACTTATTAGGGTGTAATGTACCACAAGAATTCAGTTGGTATGAAGATATGCCTTTTATAGAGTCACTAGATACCTCCAACCCGGTAATTCACGGCCTCGCAGGAGTAAAATATGAGGATTTTGGATTAGAAGAAAAGCTACCGTACAAGGTAGATAAATATGAAGGAAACGAAGAGAATTGGAATACAGTATTGTATAACATCTCTAAATTTAAAGAATTCCTTCCAAACAACAAGTAATGGTAACAACAATATCACTAACAGTCGCATTAATTGCAGTCTCATATTCGGTATGGGTTTATTTAAGAAATAGAGATTTTAACAAATCAGCAGAAATTAAAGCAAATGCTTTATTAGAACGATGGAAAGTAAAAGAAGAAAAAAGAATCAGAGATGACGCCTATAAAAGGAGTAGAGCAGTAGGTTTTGGAAAAACAATAGAACATTTCGTTCCATTTATGGAAGGTTTTCCAGTAAAAGCAAAAGATGTTCAATTTTATGGTAATCCGGTAGATTATATTGGGATTAAAAATAGAAATAGTAAAACAAAATGTGAAGTACATTTTATAGAAGTTAAAAGTGGAAGTAGTAACTTAAACCAACATCAAAGAAATATAAAGAAAGCAGTTGATGAAGGAAGAGTATACTTTGATGTAGTAGAAGTAGATGGCTTAACAGAATCAGAAAAAACATTAACAATAACTAATAAACAAACTAAAAATGCAGATTAGAGACGAAATAGAATATTATTCATTGTATGAATATTTGGGATATGCCGCAGGTCAAAAATTGGGAAAAGAAGTTAACAATGCTTCTATAAAAACTAAACAAAAATGTGTAACCCAACACGTTGAACAGGGGGGTTACAAAGGAGTAGTACAATGTTACACAACGAAATTTTTAGATGAATACTTTCGTGCTGTAGAAAATAATATGCAACTTTCCCTCCCTCTTGAAAAAGAAGAAGATAATTTTGATGATTTACCTTTTTAAAAATAAAATATGAAACAAGCAGTGCTTAGTCTTAGTGGAGGGATGGACTCCTCAACCGTATTACTTCATTTATTAGCTCATGACTATAAGGTAACGTGTTTATCTTTTGACTATGGACAAAAACATAGTGTAGAACTTGAAAGAGCACAACAATTAGTAGATTATTTGAATAGTAATTCTGAAATACATGGTGGGGTATCTGGCAATAAACATAATTTTGAACCTATAACATACCAAACAATTAAATTAGATGGTTTATCTAAATTACTAAATTCAGCTTTAGTAGAAGGTGGAGATGAAGTACCTGAGGGTCATTATGAGAATGACAATATGAAAGCAACAGTAGTTCCTAACAGAAATAAAATATTTTCATCAATTATTCAAGCAGTAGCATTGTCGATTGCAAATGAAACTGGAGAAGAAGTTAAAATAGCAATGGGGATTCATGCAGGGGATCACGAAATCTATCCCGATTGTAGACAAGAATTTAGAGATGCCGACTACAAAGCATTTTTAGAAGGTAATTGGGAAGGACATAAAGTGAAGACCTATACACCATATTTAGATGGAGATAAATTTGATATTTTAAAAGATGGAGAACAGTGTTGTAAATTGTTAGAAGTGGATTTTGATGAAGTTTATAAAAGAACTAATACATCTTACAAACCAATCAAACATTATTACAGACCTGAAACAAACGCTTTTAAATGGTACTCAGATTACAAATCAGCTTCGTCAGTTGAAAGGGTAGAAGCATTCCTTAAGTTAGGAAGACCTGATCCTGTAGAATATGCAGATGAAAAAGGACCAGTAAAATGGGAAGTAGTAAAACAACACGTAGAGCAACAATTATATGATTGGGCTGTAGATAAAGGAAGAGATTAATATGAGCGATAGAGAAATAATGGATTCTAAATTTAAAGGAGAGAATCAAATACATAAATTTATAAAACAAAATCAAGAACACATGCCAGA
>CAJQGZ010000101.1 GCA_905478065.1 uncultured bacterium
TGAACTAATGTCAAATAATATTCCCAATTCTGTAAAATTAAAACCTAACTACCCGAATCCTTTCAACCCGTTGACAAGTATACCAGTTGTAGTTAAAAACACAGGCGAAGTCACAGTCAATATTTACGATTCAAATGGCGCATTTGTTAAAGAGGTTTTTAAAGGTATATTGAATTCAGGTGAGTTTTTATTTCGATGGGATGGTATTAGTCAAAGTGGTAATAAAATGAGTTCGGGGCAATATTTTTGCAAATTAATTATAAATAACGAAATTGTAGCCTCAACAAAAATGATTTTACTTAAATAGCGTTTATTTAAGATATTTAAAAAAATACTTAGTGTCTCAAATTAAAATTTTTATTTACCTATTTATCTTTTTTTCTCAAGCGAACGCAACGTGGCTTGAGAATATTCCACAAAAAATAAAACAGTCTAATGGTCAAGAGTTTGAATTATTTGCCTCTGGAGATCAGTATGCCCACAGGTTGCATGATAAAGATGATTACACGATAGTTTTAAACCCGAATGATGGTGATTTTTATTATGCTGAAAAGATTGTCGATGACATTCTTCCCTCGGGCTACAAGGTAGGGTTGGTTGATCCCAAGCGAACAGGTTTGATACCCGGATTAAATATTAGTAAAGAGAGATATCTAGAAAAAAAAGAATACTATGAGCAAAGCATGTCTTATAGAAATGGTCGTGATGCGCCTACTTCTGGTAATTTATCACAGTTAAATGTTTTTATAAAGTTTGCTGATGATCCAAATTTTCCATTTAATCGCGATTATTATGATGTCCCTTTTAACTCAACAACAGAAGCTTCAATAAAAGATTATTATTATGAGGTTTCTTATGGAACGCTTACTGTTGATACCTACCATTATCCCCCAAGTATTCTAGGTTCAAACACATCTTACACTGATAGTAGAAACCGGGGATATTACAGTCCTTACTCTGCAACAAATACAGAAGGTTACCAAACAGATGATGAGAGAGCCACTCGAGAACATTCTTTGCTTAGAGATGCTGTAGTAGGAATACAGAACTCTGTTCCTGAAGATTTAAATATCGATGCAAATAACGATGGGTATGTTGATGCCTTGTCTTTTAGTATCAATGGCAATGTTGATGGGTGGTCTGAACTTTTATGGCCTCATCGTTGGGCATTGTTTTCATATGATGTTTATATTAATGGTGCCAAAGTTTATGACTACACTTTTGAGTTAACCGAAAGTTCATATTTTACTGCTGGTGTTTTATGTCACGAATTTTTCCATGTGCTTGGTGCTCCAGATCTTTATCATTATGATGGAGGAGGCGCTCCAGATGCTGTTGGAGGTTGGGATATTATGGAAAGTACCTCGAACCCTCCTCAATATATGGGTGCATTCTTAAAATGGAAGTATGGAGATTGGTTGCCGGAAATTCCTGAAATCAACTCTTCAGGTAGATACATGTTAAATCCGCTTCAACAGCAAGACAACGTTGCTTTCAAAATTGCATCGCCGAATAGTGAAACAGAATATTATGTCGTTGAGTACAGAGTGAAAGAAGGTCGATATGACTCAAATACGCCTGGTTCTAGAGATGGTTTGCTGGTGTACCGTATTAACACAGAAGCTGGAAATGGAAACGCTCAAGGGCCACCGGATGAAATATATCTTTACAGGCCGGGAGGTACACTCACTTCACAGGGGAGTTTTGTTTCTGCTCCTTACAACGCTTCATGGTCACATACTGAAATAAATGATTTTTCTAATCCTGAGCCATATTTATATAATAATGGTATTGGAGCGAGTGGTGGTTTGAATTTATTAAATGTTGGAACAGGTGGAGAAACGATTTCTTTTACTGTCTCAATGGGCTCTCCAACAATTGAATTAAATCAAAATGATATCTCTTTTAATTTGGAACCAAATGAATTTCAAGCTCAGAATATTTCTTTGGTAAATGGTGGTGACATAGAAACATTACTAATGTTTGAATTGAACTCTGCAAACTTACCTTTTGCTAATCCCAGTAGTGGCCCCGATGGAGGTGGTTATTACTGGTCATCCTCATCCGTTGATACCTCTCTAGATTTTAGTTGGATAGATATTGAAAATTCTGGTACACAGGTTCAGTTCGTCAATAATGATGATTCTCCAAGTCCAGTATCGATAGGATTTAATTTCCCTTTTTTTGATAGTGAATATTCTGAAGTTTTAATTAATCCAAATGGCTGGATAGGGTTTGGTGAAGATAGTCCAAGCTGGTCAAACATCAGTATACCCAATGAAAATGCACCGAAACCAGCAATAATGGCTATGTGGGATGATTTAAACCCTAATAATGATAACGGGAATACATCATCTGCTGGTGATGTTTATTATTATAATGATATTGAAAATGGCTACTTTGTTATTTGGTATGATAATGTTGTTACTTGGCAAAATAATGCGGTCTCTGGCGAGTTTGATTTTCAGGTAGTATTGCATCAAGATGGCACTTTTCAACTTAACTATAATGAAATTATTGGGAGCGCTAGTTCGGCAACAATTGGCTTCCAAGATGCGAGCGGTATTAACGGCTCATTAATTTCCTTTGATGAGGATATTTTAGCTAGTCAACAAACTATATTTGTATCGAAAGCCAGCCAATCTGATTGGCTAACGGTTGGAACTCAGACTGGAGAAATGAGTGGACTGTTAGGTGGGGGGCAATCTTTTAATATTAACCTCATGGTTAACACAAATGGCATGGAGATTGGTAGCTACTACAGTTCATTGACTATCTCATCCGATCAAGTTGAATCTCAAACAGTGCCAATTGAATTAGAAATTTCGGGTGAGAATACTTCCATAATTTTACCATTTATTGATATAAATCAAGATACATTGGGAATAGTTGATATTCCAGAAAATGTAGATACGAGAATCTCAACAGTATTTGAAAAATATACTCATTTAGAAATATCGGAAGGTGTCGTAATCCCAATCTTGGCACAAGGCGAGGTCGCAAATAGTCAAATCCTACATGTGAAAAAGATACTAAAAGAGTTTTTAACCGATGTTGTCGGAACAGGATGGGGTGCAAATAAAACAGCTGTTATTAATGCTGTTTCAATGAGTAATGCATTCCTGGCGCTATTGAACGATGAAAATGAATATGGAAATCCAAATGTCCAATTACTGTTTAGTAGTGGTGCGAAAGGTCAAGATATCCTTGGTACAGAAATTTTTTATGAAGGAACGAATGATTATATGAATAGCACAAAAAGAGATGCTACGTATGAAGAGGTTTTGCACTTTGTTCACAACTATGGAATAGTAAATGCTCTTCCTTCAATGCAGTTAGCAATAAATCAGGCTATGAATAATGCTATTGAAAATGGTTTTTACGCGCCTCTTGTTGAGATTCCAGTTGAGGATCATGATGACGAGTATATTGCTTTAGCGATGGAAGTTTATTTTGGTCTTTGGGCTCATGACCCAGAAGGAAACGGCTGGGCAGGTGGACAAGAATATCATTTTATTAATCGAGAACAAATGGTTCAAGGTGATTCACTTGGAGCGGAGTTGGTAAAATCATTTTTCGGGGAAAATTTTCGTTATATTGCTGAACTTCCTTATTCTTTTGAAGGGTCTTTCAGTATGAGCCTCGACTCGAGTTTGTCGTACACAAATAGATCAAGGTATCTTCAAAATGTTAGGGTATTAGGCGGAAATGACGTTGAAGTCATCGGCAATGATTTAAACAATATTGTTTTTGGAAACTCAGGTACTAATCAATTTACGGGTAAAGGAGACAATGACTATTTTGATGGTGGTGATGGAATTGATAGAGCTGTTTTTTCTGGTAGTTATGGTGAATATGCAGTTTTTGAGAGCGCTGATTGGAATAATTACCAGCCCTTTGTTGTTGATTTATATTCAAATAGGGATGGAGCTGATACTTTGTTAGATATTGAAGAGATGGATTTTAATGGCGTTATATACGGCTTAGGAGAAGAGCTAAATACCAATATAAGTAATTTTATAATTGATGAATTCAAGTTATTTCCAAGCTACCCGAACCCTTTTAATTCTTCCACTACTATAAATTTTAATTTACCAAAAGAATCTACTGTGAATTTAGTTATTATTGATTTACTTGGACGCAAAGTTAGGACGATATTAGATGATGAAATAAAAAATATGGGTTCCTATCAAGTAAAATGGCATGGCTATAATGACTCTGGCTCCTTAGTTCCTTCTGGTATATATTTAATTCACTTTACGAGCGAATCATTTTCTAAGCATTTTAAGACAGTTCTTATTAAATAAATAAAAGATATTTGTAAGTGTTTTTCCTCGATTACTCGTTCTTATATTAGTCGGTGTAAATTTATAGTTTTCGCATGCGTTTATTAACATGCAAGTAGTTTTATTGATAAGTAATTAATAATTAATTTTAATTAAAGGAGTTTTTATGAAAGTATTAAAAAAATTGCGGTCTGGTTTTACTATGATAGAAATTATGGTTGTTGTTGTTATTGTCGCGATTTTAGCTGCGATAGCACTTCCAATCTATCTTGATTATGTCCAGAGCTCTTACGCTTCGGAAGCTAGGACAGTTATGTCAAATGTCCATAATGCGGCAAAAATGTATTATCAGACTAAAGGTGAATGGCCGGGTGATGTTGAGCAGTTAGAGAGATCTGGGCAACTTGATTTAGATAGATCTACAAAGCTTAAGTGGACTTTTGAGTTGCAATTACCTGATAGATTAAGCGCGACAAGTACCGAGGAGATGACGGGTGGTGCTGGAAAAGTCGTGTCTTTTGATGCTCTAACCGGAAAATTCAAGGGGTATGGTTCACCAGAAGATAATCAGTAGCCATGGACCTTAATCAATTATTATCGTACAGTATCGACAGCGGTGCATCTGATTTGCACTTGAGTGTTGGCTCGATTCCTATGGTACGTATTAATGGAACAATGAAGCCTCTAAATCTCGATGTTCTGATCCAAGATGATATCGAAAAAATGTTACCCGAAATAATGGACAAGGACCAGCTGGCAATATTTAAAGAACAAAAAGAAATAGATTTCTCGGCTAAGCTTGAAGGTAAGGGTAGGTTTAGGGTTAATTTTTTCAATCAAATAAATGGCCTTGCCGCTGTATTTAGAACTATTCCTGACAGTATTAAAAGTTGTGATGAGCTGGGTATTCCTCCATTTATGCAGGACTTAGCAATGATTGATAGGGGTCTTGTCCTTTTGACTGGGCCAACTGGTTCTGGTAAGAGTACTACTTTAGCAGCAATGGTTGACCATATTAATAGAAATAAGGCTTGTCATATCATAACGATTGAGGACCCTGTAGAATATTATCACCACACGAAAGAAAGTTTGATTAACCAGAGGGAGTTAGGCGCGAGTACCCATAGTTTTTCAAATGCTCTAAGAGCTGCTTTAAGGGAGGACCCTGATGTTATATTAGTTGGCGAGATGAGAGACTTAGACACTATTTCATTAGCTTTGACGGCAGCAGAAACTGGTCACCTTGTTCTGTCTACTCTCCATACATCTAGTGCAGTAAAGTCAATTGATAGAATTATTGATATTTATCCATCAGGACAAAAAGATCAAATTAGATCGATGTTATCTGAATCTCTAGAAGCTGTTATCTCCCAAAAGCTATTGCCTACTAAGGATGGTAAAGGTCGGGTACCAGCCTGCGAGGTTATGATATCAAGTACAGCAATTAGAAATCTTATTAGAGAAGATAGGGTATTCCAGATAACGTCTGTAATTCAGTCCGGCGGAGTTGAGGGTATGCAAACTTTGGATCAGGATTTACAGCGATTGGTAACCCAGGGGAAAATTGAGCGTAAGGTTGCAATGGAGATTGCTGACAACCCTAAGCTTTTTAAACAAAATGTGTTGTGATAATGATTAGAAAAACAAGTAGCGGAATAGGTTTTATTGAAGTCATGACAGCGGTTGTAATCATTTCAATTGCTGCTCTAGGTATTCTTATGGGTGCAGTTCATGCTCGAGGAGAACTTCATGCTCTAGAAGTAAAGGAGCGCGCAACGGAAGAGCTTCTAAATCATATGGAATACTGGAAAGGAAGAATTGCTGATGGTGTTTTATCCTCTTCCGAATGGAGTGGTGATTTACAAGGTGATCAAATTTATCTTTTTGGAAACGCTCAATCTAGTTATAAAGTAAAAGCAACATTGTATTATGATATAAATAAGCTCGAGGGCACAACAGAGCATGGGCCAACAGATTTTAGAAGATATCAGCTTGACTGTTGGATAAAATGGAAAGATTACATGCAGACGCCAGCTAATAGGTGGAGCGATAAGGTTGAAAAGGAAAGAAGACTTTCTACTGTAATGGCTGTCTTTGATATTGGATAATGATTTTATTAAAAACATCTAAAGGTATGACATTAATTGAGATGACCGCGGTTGTTGTAGTTACTAGTATTATTGCTCTGGGAATGACAATGGGTACACAAGGCGTTTTATTGCATTATCAATCTGACCATGTCAGACAAGATTTAAGACAATATGGAAGCAATGTAATGCGAGAAGTGGTCAAAGAGTTAAATCTGGCACAAAAAGTCGAAGTTGATGGTCTCAATGGCTTCTCAAGAATAAAACTATTTAAGTTCTATAATGACCTTACGCCATCGATGGTTATATCCTGCCATCAAACTAATGGAGTTCAGTTTAATTATGCTGTTCCACTAGATGGGACTCTTAAATTTCCTAATTTTGGAGCATTTAGAGGTAACGGGCAGAGGAGTATCTGGATAAAAGATTTTGTTGTAAATAGCGAGCCAAGCTCTAGGCCTGGTTTAACAGCCTTTAAACAGTCCTATTTACACCTTGAGTTAACCTTATCAATGGATCAAGACGTATTCACTAATGGTCAAACTACCTCCGAGGATCATTATTTTCACAGAGGAGTATTTTTAGGGCAATCCTTTATTATGAAAAAACTTACAAATGACCAGTCTCAGATTTCATAATAAGGGGAGTGCTGCTCCATTAGCAATGTTGTTTACTTTGGTGAGCATGACCTTTACTGCTGCGTACCTTAAAAGTTCATTTAATTTATCTGTTTTGGAAGAGTATCGATATGCTGAACACCGGGCTTTGTACGCTGCTGAAGCAGGCTTGAATGAGGTTGGTGTTGTTATCTTGCCTCAATTGGTTACTGAGGACACATTGTTATACCCCGAAGGAAAAAATTATGGTAAAAATGAATATGGCTCTCCTATTGGTAAATATAAAAACATTTATGCTCGAACAGAATTAGAGCAAAATTCAACCAGAAAATTATATTATGTCTACTCAACTGGTGAAGCGACTCCAATTACTAGTTTTGGGGATAAAGTAGATCCCATTGAGCGTACAGTATTTATGACAATGCAAGCCCAAGGCTTTGAAGATTTTATGTATTTTACGAATGAAGAAAAGCCTATCGGGCCTGGAAATACAGGGACCGTGAACTTCGGTACCAATGATCAACTTGAGGGTAGGGTTCATACAAATGGAGATATGGTCTTTAGTAGTTATGGTTGTCCTGAATTCTCAGGCTCCGTTACAATCACGAACGAAGCAGTCGATAATGGTGGCGGCATAGGTTCGTGGGGCGCCTGCGATGAAGGTGTCTTTGAGCAAAATATTGATGGTGAATCTGTTAATATACTTGATACTATAGCCACAATAACATTTCCGCCTGAAAACTCTGCTCAACTAGTTAGAGCAAATGCTGACTATGTGTTTGATGCTGATAATATGCTTTTTCGAACAGGTAAAAAAGATACTTTGGTAATGACAGAAATTAATTTTACTCCAAGTGGTTTTTGGGCGTCTCAATGGTGGTACAATATTCCACCTATTGGTGGCCCGCCAAATGAGTTTGAT
Source organism: uncultured bacterium (assembly GCA_905478065.1). GTDB lineage: Bacteria > Fidelibacterota > Marinisomatia > Marinisomatales > UBA1611 > TMED80. The sequence goes on from CAJQGZ010000101.1 coordinate 7,913, forward strand.
TATATTTGGGACGGATTAAGTCCAGCATTAAATGTGAATGTTTCTAGCGTTCATTTTGGTCCAGATAACGCCTTTATACCAGGAGTTGGTTATGAAGGTACTTTCATCATCCTTAGTGCGTTGGATGTGTCTGGAGAAAATATTAGAGCAACACTCATTGGTTCCATTAGCGCTGGTGATGTTTTGAGATTGGCAAATCTAGATATTTCTAAATCTGTTTCATTTGCAGTGATAAACGACCCAATACCAATTGGTGAAGATCGTGTAATGATTCAAATAAATTCCGAATCGATTAACTTTGTTTCTGCCTCAGAGGAGGGTTTTACTGATGGAGAAGCCATAACGTTAGTGAATACGAGTGCTTCCACAGGTTTAGCTGAAGATGTTGAATGGAACGATTTTAAATATTACCATGATCATGAAGATGATGGTTCAGAGTATTGTCCTCCTGGTGGAAGGCATCATTTTGATTTCGATTATTGGAACGCAGGCGGTTTAAGTGGTTTGAATTGCGATATCTTCTCTTGCCCTGATCAAATCTACAATAGTGATTATGTTTATATGCAGAGACTGTTTTACCCCTATTCTGGCCCATCAGTTATCTATGTTAAAGGTGGTCAAGTATTAGTCAGGGGGCAGGTAGGAGGGCAGTATACTGTTGTTACGGATGATTATACAGAATATAGGCGACATGACGATCAAAGTATTGTAGATCGGGTGTGGGGCAATATCTGGCTTATCGATGATTTAGTTTATGCTGATTCATATGCCAATGGAGCTATCGTTCATCCAGATGAAGGGGGTACTCAAAATGTTATTGGTCTAGTTGCTGGCGGCAGTGTAATCGTGGCAAACACTCGACCTAATGGTGCCCGAGGGCAGCTTTATGATTCTGATATAAAAATTAATGCCTCAATAATGGCACTTTATGGTGGATTCATTTCTCATTATTGGCAAAATACTCTTACGGCATATCATGATTGGAATGATAATTTGTCGTATGGTTATATTGCTGACGGCAGAGGGGGTCATAGAAATAATTTTAGATCTCAAGAAAATAATGGTCTTTATACTAACACGAATGATAAACGCGGGGTTATCCACCTATGGGGTTCTATTGTGCAGCAAAAAAGAGGCTATTTGCTAAGAAATTACCCAGGACCTTACAATGTATCTCCTGGTGTAGGTTATGATAAGAATTTTCATTACGATTGGAATTTGCGCATGAATCCTCCTCCTTATTATCCAGACCAGGTTGATGTAAATAATAACGTAATTCTCAAGATGGCATCCTATGGTGAGCTGAGCGATGATAGTTAATAGATTGAAAGGAGACGGCTGGTGTTTGTTGGATTAGATATTGGAAGACAATATATCAAAATTGTTGCAATGAATAAGACCAAAGACGGTTATAAATTATTAGATGCTGGTCAAAGACTAGTGCCTGAACCTAATCAAGCTTTTGATCCAGATAAAATTGATACTCATCACTGGGTTATGGCTATAAAAGAATTGCTAAAGCAGCAAAATTTGAATCCAAAAAAAATTAAATTAATTGCAACAGGTGTGAGTGGTGCATCTGCAAGTGTTAAACAAATCACTACAATGGAAATGCCTGCAGAAGAGTTGGAATCTGCGATGACGTTTGAAGCAAGAAAGCACATTCCTATGGACGGAACGGATGCAGTAATTGATTATCAAATTTTAGGTTCAAATGAAAAAGAAGTTGATAAAATAGATGTAAGTCTCGTTGCATGTACAAAAGGGGTGTTAACCTCTCATATAGATTTGCTAAAAGAAAGCGGTCTAAAGCCTGGTGTAATAGATGCGGATCCAATCGCAATTACAAATTCATTTACGTATTTAAAAGATATGCCATCTGAAGGCTTAGCCGTTATCTTAGATATAGGGGCTTTGTCATCGAGTCTAATTGTTTGGGGTAATGGGCAACAATATTTTACGAGGGATTTGCCTGTTGGTGGCCATCAGTTTGTTAAAGAAATTGTTGATAAAAAAGATATTAGTTACACTGAAGCTCAAGATATTCTTTTCAAAGAGGGTGTTGCTTCAATTATGAAAAATGAAGCAATTGAAGATCAGTCAACTCTCGGTGTTGCGGAAAGATCGGTTTATGATAATCTAATTGAAGACCTTCGAAGAAGTTTGAGGTTTTATGCTAAGCAAACTGGGCAGAGTTTTTTCTTGAAAATTTTATT
>CAJQGZ010000102.1 GCA_905478065.1 uncultured bacterium
ATGAAGATATGTTTTTCAAATTTCATATATCTTCATATTCAGCATCTTGGATATCCATTTTGCTAACCTTCCGTTTAAAATCTGCTTTAGTTGCTTCGTCTTTTATTTTTGATTTTACTTTAAACAAGGATAACACAAAAAAACTAATTTTATATACCGAGTATCCAAGAAATATTAATAAGATTAGTTTCATTCATTTAAAATTCTGTTACTGGATTGAAAAATTTAGTTCCTGATACTGGCTGCCTTATATAATCAATAACTTCTTTTAAATCATTTTCATTTTCTACAAAATCTATATTATTCGTATTTATAATGACAAGAGGCGTGTCCTGATAACGAAAAAAATATTCTGTATACACTTGATTTAAAGCATCTATATATTCCCAGGTAACATTTTTTTCCATATTTCGACCACGCTTTTCAATATTCTTCATTAAAACATCCGTATCTGCTTGAAGATAAATAACAATATCGGGTTTAATAATATTTCTTTCAAGAAGACTAGCAACTGTGTCATATAGCTGCATTTCTTTATCTCCTAAGTTTAAAGAAGCGAATAGACGATCTTTAACAAACATATAATCTGTAATTAATAATTTTTGAAACATATCGACTTGTCTTAAATCTTGTTGTTGACGATACCTTTGTAAAAGAAAGAACAACTGAGTTTGGAAACCAAACCTTTCAGGATCGTTATAAAAATCTGGAAGAAAAGGATTGTCTTCGAAATCTTCAAGAACAAGTCTCGCTCCTAACTCTTTAGATAATAGCTGGGCCAAGCTTGTTTTACCAACCCCAATCGGGCCTTCAATTGCTATATAATATAAATTTCTCATGCTTTATTTCCCAATTCATACATTTTAACGAGAGACGTATCCGCGCATCTTATAAGAAGCTCATTAACAGTCAAATTAACATATGGTATTTTAAAATCAGGAGCAATCTCATCAAATGGAATTAATACAAATTTTCTATTAATTAGACCTGGATGTGGTATAGCTAATTCCTTTGTTTCTATAACCGATGAACCATGAACTAATATATCTATATCAATTGTTCTGGGCATGTTACGTTTCAACGTTTTTCGTCTACCTAGCATATTTTCAATACTTTTAATGAAATCTAATAATTGAAACGGATTTAGATCTGAATCCAGTCCAACCACCGTATTAATAAAATATTCTTGATTTAGATTATATAACGGTTCTGTTAAATAAAAAGAGGCGCTAGTTAAATTATAATTCTCTCTTGGTACCTCAATAGCTGAAATTGCTTGAGCAATATTAGATTCCCTATCTCCAATATTTGAACCAATAGATAAATATACTTTATTTCCAACTTTCATTTAAATCTCTGTAGTTCCACCTCAACATTTTTAAAATCAGCTTCTATAGGAGCATGAGGTTTCCTTACCCGTATGACAATTTTATCTAAATCAAACTCTGCCAACAACCTATCGCAGACAGAATTAGCGACAGCTTCTACTAATGAAAAACGTTTTTTAGTAAACTCCTCAATTGTGCAAGAAATTATTTCTTGATAATCAATAGTATCACTCAGCGCATCTGTGTGTCCAGGTTTTTCTAAGTTACAGTGCAAAACTAAATCTATTTCAAAAGTACCATCCTTAGATTTCTCAAAAGCATAAACTCCATGTCTAGCTATTATTTTTAAGTTATTAATTCTTATTGTATCCATTACACTCTATTTTAGATAAATAACCTTTTGGGTGTTAACATAATTATCCGATGATAATTGAATAAAATAAACACCTGCAGGTTTTCCTTTTGCATTCCAAGATTCGTTATGAAAACCTGATTGAAACATCTTCTTCGTTAGCGATTCTACTAGGCCACCATTAATATTAAAGACATCGATACTAACATTATGATTACCAAGCCTTGGATGAACATAAAAACTCAGTTTTAAATTTGAATTAAATGGATTTGGGTATGCAAGTTGAACATCTATATTTTTAGGCATAAGATGATCAATCCCATTCGTAGTATAAGACACTTCTTTTAATATCCAGTTGTTTGGGTCTAAAGTCACGTTTTCCACAAAAAAATTGAGTCCAGATATTTCATACAAATGGTTCAAGCTATTATTTTCAACAACTATTGTTGTATCAATTAATAATGGTCCAATACTTCCAGAAAAATTAAGGTCTATTGGCATGGAAAAAAGCCCGCTAGATTGAATTTGGTCAATTTTTACTTTATAAGTTTCATTGCCATCATGCCACCAAGACATTTCATACTTAGGATAACCTTCTTCATATATCCATTGTTGAAAAAACAATTCTAAATTTTGACCTGAAATATCTTCACTGATTTTTTGAAAATCAGCCGTTGAAGCTGCATTATAGGCAAGTGTATCATTAGACGCATAACTTTTTAAAATTTCAAAAAATGTATCATCCCCCACTTTGTGCCTCAACATATGTAGTACCCATGATGCTTTATTATAAGATAAATTAGAATTAAAAATCTGAGAATTTGAAGATGGGTTTTCAACATATATTGTCCCATCTCCATAATAGGCATAGTCATTCATAAAACTAGCATATGCTTCTTCACCATTTATGTGTTCGAACCACAGTGCTTGACAATATCTTGCAAAGCCTTCATTAAGCCAAATATCATTAAACGTTTTGCAGGTAATGAGATTTCCCCACCAACTGTGACCTAACTCATGAACAATAAGATTTTGAGATGAAGAACCCATACTTGAAAGAGTTTGATGCTCCATTCCCCCACCCCATTTAAAATCTGCATGCCCATATTTTTCTGATATAAAGGGATATTCACCAAACAAGCCAGAGAAAAACCTAATCATTTCGCCTGTTAATGAATAATTGGAAAATGAAGACTCGTACCGGTCAGGAAAAACATAATGTTCTATTGCCATTGTATCATTAGAAATAGAAGAAATATATTGTTCACTCCAAATTGTGTATGGATATATTGCCAATGAGACAAGGTACGTAGTAATGGGATATTTCTCTTTCCAAAAAAATGTATTTTTATCCCCATCACTTATAATATTATCAAGCAAGCCATTTGAAGCAACAATAAAATTTGGATTTGCAGGAACTGTAACTCTAATATATACAGAATCTGCTTTATCACTAGGGTCATCCTTACTAGGCCACCAGCTTCTTGCACAATAAGCCTCTGACAATGTCCAAACGTGATCGACGCCTAAGTGTTCATCAAATTTAAAACCACCGGCCCCGCAGTCTTGAGGGGAGCCTTGATATTTGATAAGTATTGAAAAATAATTATCATCTTGAATAATGATATTATTAATCGGGATTTTTATCTTATTCTGCTCATGCAAAAAAGACACTTGCCCATTATTTTGCAAAATCGAATTAACTGTCATATTGTTGTAAAAATCTAATTCAATATATTCAGGAAGGTTATTATCTACAAAACCATTTACACCTACGGAACCATTAATAGTGTTTGATTCAAAATTTATGTCTATTGAAATATCGTAAAATGAAATATTAATTTTACTTTGGTCCAGTGATAATGTTGAGCTGTTAGATATCCACCTCTCTACTGACTTTCCACGAGAACATAAATGTTTTGGCTCTTTTTCAGCACCACCTAGAGATAACAAAACAAGAAGAAAAATTGTTGGTTTCATTTCTTAAAAGAAGGAACTGAAATGCTTGTAACCTAGCCAAGGAATTATAAGGTATAAGATAGAATCTCTAACAAGGTAAAATAAAAAAAAAGCTGCTAAGACACTCCACCCTTTTTCTTTCAATAATCCTTTTATACCGCCTTTTTTAAAAGATTCAATCCAAGATTGCAGGAACTTAGGCTTCAAGAATGACACTAGTCATCCTTAGGCTTAATTTTTCTAAATTGAAGATCTTCATATTTTTCTAACAATGTACTGCCAGCTGCTTGTTGGAATCTAAATGCAAATTCTAATGATTCGTAAAAAGGTCTATTAGCATATTCTCCATGGGAATAAAACTCATCTACCCACTTTACCATTTGATATATATCAACCTGATTTAAATAATCGAAAATTCCATAAACTAATTCAGCTCTATTATCATAATACCATTCGGTAATTCCACCATATCCAATGTCCTTTTTTAATTCAGTATGTGTCTCATATACTTGTACCAGATATGAAAATAAGAAAGTTTCTTTTTCTTCAATTGATAATGTTTTCCAGTATGTAACTACAGGCGAGAGAGCCACGTCATTTTTAAGACTTTGCCCAATACCTAGAGAAAAAATGCAAAGTATTAGAAAATATTTTTTCATGACCACCTCTTATAATTAAAACGTATTTATTCTATACCCAATTATACAATATAGATAAAATCAGGAACAATACTAATCCTCAGATGGCTCAACCCAATCACCATTATCTTTTATTAGACTAATTAATGCATCAACTGCTTTTTCTGAGGGAATATTTTTTCTTACAACGCTTTGTCCTTTATAAAGCGAAATATTTCCTACACCTGTTCCAACATAGCCATAATCAGCATCCGCCATTTCACCAGGGCCATTTACGATACAACCCATTATTCCTATCTTTACACCTTTTAGATGATCAGTTACTGAACGAATTGCATTTGTTGTAGATTGTAAATCAAATAAAGTACGTCCACAAGAAGGACAAGAAATATATTCTGTTTTGGATATTCTTAACCTTGAAGCTTGTAAAATGCCAAAAGAGGTCTGGTTTGATAAACTTCTATCAGACAGATAATTAATATTCATACCATCAACTAATCCATCTATCATCAATGAACCTATATCTATTGCACTACTTAATTGGAATTCTGAATTTGATTTGGAGGCATAATTTTTCCAAACAATTACGGGACTGGCAATACTTTGATTAATCATATCTATGATATAATTGCGTTGTGACTTTAAGCTATGCTTTTGATTGTGGCCAATTACAAGCGCAATAGTACTGTCACTTACTAGTAATGATTTCAGCTCACTAGAAAACGTTTTTTCTTTAATGCTTAAAAAATTTAATATTTTAGACTTTTTTGTTGCGTTTTTATAGTTTTCAATATCATAGAATGGAAACACCCCCGTACTTTCATCCCATACGGAGTGATGTTGAATACCTGATAAAAGCCCAGGTAACTCAAAATTGATTTTATTTTTCCCAATAAAAAAATAATCAGTTGCTTGGTCTGATATATGCCATTTATCTTTATCTGGAGAATATAGATACCCTAAAGGAGCTAAAGATTCTGGCGTAATTTCATCAAACCCAGATAAGTCACAAAATACTCTAGGAACATTATCACCGCCAATGTGGTGAACCTGTGATGTTATCCTCCTTGAATGAAAATAAGGGTTATATGGAATTTCAGTTTTTAGGTTTGGAGGTATTGAGCTTTCTAAATCGTCATATCTTTGAGCTAAAAATTTAGCAACCGGTATTTCAGCCTCAGGATCTTCAGTAAGTGAAACTCTAATGGTATCTCCAATACCATCTTCTAATAATGCCCCTATTCCAACTGCTGATTTAATTCGACCATCTTCTCCATCGCCAGCCTCAGTTACGCCTAAATGTAACGGGTAACACATATTCTCTTTCGCCATTTTATTAATCAGCAACCGATAGGCCTGGACCATGACTTGAGTATTACTAGCTTTCATACTTAGTATAATATCATTATAGTTCCAATACTCACATATTCGTAAAAACTCCATCGCTGATTCAACCATTCCTAATGGCGTATCACCATATTTGCTTAATATTCTATCTGAAAGAGAGCCATGATTAGTACCTATGCGCATTGCTGTACCATTATTTTTACATATCTTAACTAAAGGTGAAAATCTTTCAGATATTCTAATTAATTCATCTTCATAACTTTGATTTGAATATTCAATTACTTCAAACTTTTTTCTATCGGCAAAATTTCCAGGGTTTATTCGAACTTTTTCTACAATTCCAGCAGCAACTTCAGCCGCATTTGGCGTAAAATGTATATCAGCAATTAATGGAACTCTAAAGCCTTTGGCCTTTAATGATTTTTTAATTAATTCCAAGTTTTTTGCTTCTTTAATACTCGGCGCTGTAATTCGAACTAACTCACATCCTGCCTTAATCATTCGAATGGATTGTTCAACAGTTCCTTCAGTATCCATCGTATCAGTGGTGGTCATGGACTGAACTCTAATAGGATTATTTGCACCAATAGATACGTCTCCAACCATCACCTCTCTTGTTGGAAACCGACTGTATCCTTTAAAATCCATGCAATATTCTTGTAAATCTAATTTCATTTAATAATGTTGCTATATGGTTTTTCTAAATATTCTTTTGCTTGTCTAGATGAATGAGAAAGGTTATCAAGTTTTGTACATAATTTATAATATTTAACTGACTTACTCCTCTGACCTTGTGAATCATACAACTTACCTTTGAGCAAATATAGATTTCCTAAAACGATATCAAGCTCTCCTGAATAATCTTTTATTGCTAAGTCTGCTAAAACCATTGCTTTATCGTAATCATTTTCAAGAAATGAAATCAACGCTTTTTGATAATCAAAATATGGCTTATACCATTCTTTTTGTCGATCAGACAAAAATGTGTATCTAGTATCTAAATTCTTAATCAAATTATTTGCATTATTAAAACTATTGGTCCTTGTTAAAGATTCTAGATATAGTATACTGAAATAAAAATTATTTGGAAATTCTTCTGATAGTTTTTTAGTAATTGGGACTGCGTCTTCAGGCTTATTTTCAATCCAAAGATAGATAAAAGATAAGATACCAGAAGCTTCTATCCATGCCCAATCACTATTGATTGCTGCATCTTCGATTTTATAAATACCTTCTTTTTTTGAAGTGTCAAGACCGTATAGTTTTACCAACCATCGTAAAAAAACATTACTGACACTTGCATAATAGCCAATGATTCCGATTGGCAATTGGGCATCTATTAAGTCTGGTCTATTTTTCGAAACATCCTCAATAATTAAAAAACCTTGATAAGCTTGGTTAAGCACAGATAGCCAGTCTTTTTTTCCAAGACTTACTCTCGCTCTCATCCCAAGCGTTGAACCCAAATAGAGTTTATACTCCGCATTTTGTGGGTTTTCGCTTACTAATTTTTGATAAATGGGTTGAATTTCATCTAATGCAGATTCCAAAGTATCATAAGTAGCATCAATGGGGTCTACACCTTGACTAATATAATACTTTGAAGAAGCCCATATAAAATGAACGCCAGGGTGATTTGGATAATCAATTCTAGCTTTCCCCAAGATTTTTATAGACCTTTCAAAATCATAATTATAAAAAGCTGTGACTCCATTCATTATTGTAGAATCGGCTTTAGTATTTAAAGCAAAGTTAAAGCTAGAAGCGAAAATAAAAGTTATTAATAGTTTTACCATTTCTGAAAAGAATGGTTAATATCATTTTAGACTATGATTCTTGGTCTGATAAAATCAACCAACCTTGGGATTCATTATTATCAGGCTTTATAATCATACTTTTTTGCCAAGAACTTTTGGCAAGAACTTTTTCATCCATATTCCAATATGTTAGTCCTAATCCTAGGTATGCTTCAGCACTACTTGGATCTAATTCAATAACCTCTTGGTATGCAGCTAAAGATTCACGGTACATACGTTTTTCCCTATAATAGCCTCCAAGGGTTGCCATCGAGCTAGCTAACCATTGGTTGGTATTCTGGTTTATAGATAGAGCATTTTTAAATGACTGTCTTCCCATGGAGGGATTTCCTAAACGATTATATTCTATAGCTAGTATATAATATGTTTGAGGTAGTAGAACTCTTACAACCTCATTATCAGGCTTATAGTGAAGAAGGTCTTCCCAAGCTGCTGCTGCTCTTCCCCATTCTTGGGCCTTAAAATAACTCAAGCCTTGCATGTAGCGGGAATCAGCATCTTCAGGATCAAGAAAAATAACATCGCCAAATGATAAAGCGGCATAAACATATTTACCTAAATCAAAATACAAATTAGCTAGACTAACATGTGAATTTTTATCTTTAGCATTTAGTTTTATAGACCTTTGAAAGGCTGACTTCGCATCTTCAATATTTCCTAAAGCTAATTCAGTCTCGCCAGTAAGTTGTAGAAAACCATTATGAGTAGGGAAGTTTTTCTGGCCTTCTTCACATAAGCGGAGAGCGTCAGTATAGTTCCCTTCTACTAAACGCTGTCTTATAATTGTAATTTTTTGAGCTGGGCCTTCAGGAACTAGTCTTGATGACATTCCAAGAATTTGATTACTTAGGGATCTTTGATCTGGTGAATTTGTGTACATTGCCATTGCGTCAATCGTACCTTTATGATCTGGATTTAATTCCAAGGCCTCTTCAAAAGATTGCCTGGATTTATCATACTCGCCTAGCATAGCAAAAAAAGAACCTAAGTAAAAGTGAGCATCAGGGTTTGTTGGATGCTTTTTAATTTGGCGAAGATATATGTCTTTGGCAGACTCCCAATTATTAACAGCCTCATAATGAAGACCTAATTGGCGCTGGATATAAATATTATTTGGATTGTTTCGAGCATCCGCTTCATAATCACCAGTTGTTAAGAACGGCAAACTTTCAATATTTTTAATTTTTTTCTTAGGCATATCATTATAGATATATCTGGTAGCTCTAGCCATTTCATTGTTTGATGCCTCTAATTCACTTGATAATTGATATAGTTCATCAGCAAATGCTGCCACATTTATTTGAGGACCTTTGTTTACAATAGGAAGCGGTTTTGAGGCATTAGATGATGATTTCGCTTTTTTCTTTTTAGAAGACTTTTTCTTCTTCGATGGTCTTTTCTTTTTAGAAGATTTTTTCTTTTTAGAAGGCTTCCTTTTTTTCGAAGATTTTTTCTTTTTCTTAGACTGAGCGCTTAAAGATTCTCCAAAACGCAAATCTCCTGAAGAGGAGATATGTATCCCTCCGACCAGTACTATAGATAGTAATAGCTTAAATAATTGTCTTATCATAGTGGGTGTAACTTCGGATTACACTTGAATTTGAAAAAAAAAGTCCTAACTACCAAACATTATTTATTTTAACGTTTTACCCATTAATCTTACAACATCTCGGAAGCTTGTTGTAGGCTTCTTTGAGAGCCATCGTTTCATTTGCTTGGTAGCCTGCTATTGATATTTGTGTTTCGATTTGAGCCAGAGAAACTTTTTGTGGATTAAAATAAACTTTACCATTTTTATTCTCAAGGTCAACTTTTACTTTTAATACTCCATCAGTCTTTGAAAAGGCATCCACAATGTTTGTCTCGCACATACCACACATTATCGTCGGAAGCGAAATATTAGCTTCCTCAGTATTTGTAGAAACTGAACAATTTAGCAGAGTAAAACCTATAACAATTAACAAAATATCTAATTTAAACTTCATTTTTATCCTCACTTTTTTATAAAACACTTAAAAAACTTTAAAGAACCAATTATAATTTTAGCAATAAAAATACTCTAAAATTGCCTTTGAAATACAGTTTCCCAATTTTTTACATTTTTACCAGTTTTAACTATTGATAAGCCATTAAAAACTACATGGTCAGGAATTATAAGACTCTTTGTAGCAAAATATATTTCTTCTTTTGAAAAAATACCATAAGCAATACTAATGTGCGGATCAAAACCATATTTTCTTGAGCTCCTGAATTTATTTTTACATATAGTATTTAGTTGATTTAAGGCATCACTATTTTCAATAGAGACGTATAATGATTTGGAGTAAGAATCTCCACTTTTTATTTTTTTTATACTTGCTGAAAATTGATCATAGTTTTTAGCTAGTTCAGTAACAAGAGGTTTTAAAATTTCAATATCTGTATTTAAGTGACCATATATTGTACAATGAGGTTCAAAAATTGGCGTTTTCAAGCGCTTAGAAATTGATTGAGTAATTTGCCTATAGTTTGAACGACTTTCTTTTTCAAGGATTAGCCAAATCGAAAAACTACTCATTAATCATTTAAAATATTTTTTATTGCTCTGAGTTTTTTATCTAAAATTTCTACAGCTTTTGAATCAGACTTTTTGGACGAACTGTTTTTCCTGTTCTCGATTTTAGATTTTGCTCTTTTTGCATTGATAGATAGTACGGGGTCTTTCTCCACCATAATATCAAGCAATGAATAATTTGATTGACCACCATAATTTCCAACCTGCGCTATTACTGCCATTCTTACGAACCTATCATTATCATCAAAAAATGATAAAATAAAATCAAATGTACTTGGCCTCTTTTTCTGATATTTTGATAACTCATAAATTATTGTTGGCCTAGAAGGCCAGCTAAAATTACCATATTTAGCTAATTCTTTTAATCGCATATAGTTTGATGCTGTTTGGACTTGACTAAAATAAGAAAGAGCTGCTTTCCTAATTACATCATTATGTGATTCAGTATTGAGTAATTTATCAACATGGGGTTTTGCCGCAGCAGTATCAATAATTGCTAAGGTTCTAATAGATTCTGAAATAGCATAATAACTAGTATCAGAAATAATTATATCTTCTAAAAATTTACTCACTTCTAAATTGTTTTTTTGATTTTTTAATATTTTAATAAATGATCTCTTCACTCTATTGTCTATTTCTTTTCTTTTTACCCAATCAATATCTTCTGAAATAATTTTTGTTTTAAGTCTTCCCAATGAAGTATAAGCTTCTTTTCTTACAGCCCAAAATGGATCTTTTTTAGCAGCTTCCATTAATGCGTATTCAACGACTTTTCGACCTTTTTTCTTGGAAAGCTCTTGAGCAGCCCATATCCGATCTAGAGCATTTGATGCGTTTTGTAATTGATATTTGAGATCAGCAACTGATTTTTGCATTTTTAAATTTGAAGGAACTCTTTGCCCAGAATTAAATATTACCATTTTCGGTCTTTTATCAGACTTTATTTTGTAGACAGAATCCAAATTATCCACCCAAATAACGTGTTCTTTTTTTTCTCCACTATCAACAATAATTTTAATTGGCATTTTAAATAAACTTGTCGTTTTTAAATCCTGAGTTTGTTTAACATGAATTGAAAGTTCTTTTTTTCTTTGGTTATAATTCCATGAAACATCATAATTAGGAAATCCTGGTTCATAAAGCCATTGCTTAAAGAACCAATCAAGATTTTGCCCCGTGGTCATTTCAATTGTCTTTTTTAGGTCATTGGTTTCCACATTTTTTAATTTATTTTCATTGGTATAATTCCGTATAGATCTCCAAAAGCCTTCTTCACCAAGCACATCACGAAGCATGGTTAAAATCAAACTTCCTTTTGCGTATACGTGACTGCTAAAAAGTTCAAAAGGTTCATCATAAACAAAGTCAACAGTCGGCCTTCTTTTATTTTTATCGGCACGTTTGAAGCTTCTTATTTCACCAAGTCTTATATAATCACCCTCATCATCTCCTCTATCTTTTGTCAAATACAATCTCGAAAAGAATGTTGCGAAACCCTCATTGAGCCAAATATTTGCCCAATTCCGAGTTGTAATCATATCCCCAAACCACTGATGGGCTAGCTCATGGGCCACGAGACCGTCACTACTATGATCAGGATGTGCCTTTGAATCAAACATTGTCCTATCAGAATTATGAGTTAAAGTAATATTTTCCATTCCTCCCCACATAAATTCTGAAACAATTATTTGATCATACTTTTCAAATGGATAAGAAACTCCTGTCAAATTATTAAAGTAATCAATCATATCTGGAGTTTTACCAAATGAACGAAAAGCCTCATTTTTATTTTCAGGATATACCCAATAAGCAACTGGAACGTCCTTATGATTATCTTCTACTTTAACATAATCACCGATAACAAAAGAAATTAAATAACCTACCATTGGAAAATTTTCTCTCCAGTGAAATGTATGCGTTCCATCTTTATTGTCTTGAAAAGAAACTAGCTCACCATTTGAGATAGCTTTGAGTTTATTATCAACCGTAAGAATACATTCAAAAGTGGCTCTTTCATTAGGGTAATCATACATTGGTACCCAATGATGATTATCTGTTTCTTCTCCTTGAGTCCACGCCTGCATTTTTCTTTTAGGATAAAGTGAATCAGGTTTGAAAAAATATAATCCTGTCCGAGGAGTTGCTGTGTAGTTTATTGTAACGTCAAGAGTATCTGACCATGCATAATTTTTTAATAAGTCCATATGCAACTTCTCTTCACTTTGAAAAAAAGGAATGTCTTTGTTTCCAATTCGGACCCTTCTAACAATCATATCCTCTGCATCAAGTTCAAGTTCTGATAAAGCAGATCCTAGAGGACTAAATGAATGAGTTACTTTTCCGGTCACTTTCTCTGACAAAATATCAATTTTTATGTCGATTAAACTATGGAGTATATCAACGGATCGATCTGGAGTAGAATTATTTGCAAATAAAACGCCACTTAAGCACAGTACAAAAATTGTAAAAAATAGTTTCTTCAATAGATTAGCCTTCTTGATTATAATTAAAAATAACTAAAAGCTTTAAAAAACAACAACAACTTAAAAACAGGAAGAATATTGTATAAATAAGCAAAAAAAAAGGAGCAGCGCTCCTTTTTTAATTTATCCCAGATATCTTCTCAAACTTTTACTTCTTGATCGATGTCTCAATCTTTGAATTGCTTTTTCTTTAATTTGTCTTACTCTTTCACGGGTTAGATCAAATTCTTCACCAATTTCATTTAATGTCATTGCACTATCTCGATTGATACCAAAATACATTTCAAGAACAGATCTTTCTCTACCGGATAATGTCTCCAAAGCACCAGTTACCTCTTCAGACATCGACTCTCGCATGATATTAGCTTCTGGCTCTTCTGCTTGATCATCTTCAATTATATCAAGCAGACTACTATTCTCACCATCTTGAAATGGAGAATGCAGCGAACTATGTCTTCTAGAATATTGCATGGCCATTAATACTTCATCACCACTCATTTCTAATTGATTACCTATCTCATCACCTTTTGGTTGTCTCTCAACTTCTGCTTCTAATTTTTCAGCAGCACGAGTTATCTTAGTGATAGTACCTACACGATTTAGAGGCAAACGAATCAACCTAGATTGTTCAGCCAATGCTTGGAGTATCGACTGACGAATCCACCAAACAGCATAAGAAATAAATTTGAAACCTCTCGTGTGATCAAAACGCTTTGCTGCTTTTATTAGCCCAAGGTTACCTTCATTTATTATATCAGCAAGAGATAAACCATTACCTTGATATTTTTTCGCAACAGAAACAACGAAGCGAAGGTTTGCTTCAACAAGTTCTTTCATAGCCGCTTCATCGTTGTTTTGAATTCTAATTGCTAACTCGACTTCTCTTTCTGGAGGCAATGGATTGTATTGACCTATTTCAGCAAGATACATACTTATACTTCCGCTTGCGACCTTACTTGATTTCTTCGTCTTCGGTGCAGGCGCAGCTGCTTTTTTATCTTTAGCTCCTTTTTTGCCTTTTTCTTCTTTCGATATAGCTTCGACTTCTTTTTTAATTTGTTTTACATCAACTTTTTCTTTTTTTTGCTTAGCTTTAGTTTTTGGCAAGATGATAGCTCCTAATTTTTTGTGTACATTTACAACAGTGCCGGCGATATTACAAAATAATTGTTTATTTTATAAACATTATCTTTGATGAACTTGTAATTCCTTCTGATATTAATTGGACTATATATATTCCACTAGATATAATAGATGCTGAACTACTATTCGGACTCCAATAAATTTCACCTTTATTTTTATCTAATGGACTCATTTTCCTATCAAAGACTTTCTTACCAGCAATAGTATAAATCGATATTGATGAAGATTCTAACATATCAACATCAAAGCTCAAGGAGATTCGGCCATTAAAAGGGTTAGGATAAGGATTAAATAGCTTTGGACTTTTCGGAGTCAATAGATCAGAATTATCATTTTCAAGAACAACAAAAGTAGGGTACCTAGCAAGCTCATTGGAATTAATTACTACCAATTCATTTGAAGCAATTGGCTCCCATGTGAAATCAGAAGCTGATGCTGGTGGAGTAGTCATTATAGAATAATAGCCCTCTGTTTCCAAAATTTTAAGTCCATTGCTCCCGCCATATACGTAAAGGTTATCAGAGTCAGAAAAAACGAAGTTTAACATGTAAGGATTTATGCCAGCTTCAAGCATTAATCTTAAAGCTGTATTTAATCCTTCAATCACGTCTCCCTGAGCAGTAATCATTTTCATAATTAATAGCATAATTAGTTCTGAATCCACAACCGCGCTCCACCCTTCATCTGCCCAATTTCCAGCTCCAAAAGTTTGAGGAGGGTTTAGGATTAACCATTCTTCGTTAATTCCGTTTTCTGTTATTATATCATACAATAAATCTTTTGATGCCCCACCATTATGTACGAATGAAAAAGTTTTTTCCCCTTCAAAAATCCACGGGTGAGGATTTGGAATATCACTAGCACCAGATGTTGCCGAGCGAAGATGAGCAATGGCTATCTTTGAATTAAAATCATTAAAAACAGAGAGCATCTCGTTCCAATAATTAAGCGAATCATAATTTGCTGGTAGTGCAGACCTGTAAACACTTATTTCATTGTATGCTGGAGATAGAGGATATTGTAAAATTGACCAGCCATTTGCATTATGTTGACTCTGGTTGAAATAAATACCTAATTGCTCATTAATTAATAATAATTCATCTTGGCTTTGGATATTTAATGAACGGTCATGTTTTGAGATAATAGCCCAAATTTTACAAGCACTTAGCTCAGTAAAATGAATAAGGACCAAAAATATTGATATAAAAAATTGTTTAGGCATAATTACATATAATTATTTGAGAAGTATAATTTAATATAAATACACATACTTATTTTCTTAAAAAACTATAATTACAACAATTAAGATGGAATCAAACTTTAATATGAAATATTATAATATTTTATAAATAAAATAAAAACAGCTTACTTTAAAACAATGTATAGTCAAAATAAATTACAAATTACCTGATTATTGTTAATGGAAATTATTTTAGTTCTCTATTTCTCAATTTTGATAGGCATTGGAGTTGCCGCCTCAAAAAATGTTAATAATATTAGCGATTATTATGTAGGTGGTAAGAAACTAAACTATTGGATTGCAGCACTATCTGCTAGAGCCACGGGAGAATCAGGATGGTTACTACTTGGTGTGACTGGTATGGGTGCTGTAATGGGCATTAGTGCATTTTGGATTGTACTTGGTGAAGTTATAGGTGTGTTTTTTTCTTGGCATTTTATGGCTGAGAAGTTTAAAAAGCTTACTGATGACTATAAATCAATAACAGTACCTGACTTTTTGCACAGTCATTTTAGCTCAAAAACAAATACAATAAGAATTATTGCGGCAACGGCTCTATCTGCATTTGTAGTTATTTATGTTAGCGCTCAGATTGATATTACGGGTAAAGCTTTTGAATCTTTTTTAGGCTATAACTATTATTTTGGCATTCTTATTGGTTTTGGAATAGTTGTAGCTTATATATTTTCTGGCGGGTTTTTAGCCGTCGCATGGTCTGATCTTTTTCAAGGATCTATGATGTTTTTAGCTTTATTAGTTCTTCCTATTACTGCATATATACAATTACCCAAAAGTATAACTTTTTTAAAAGGACTTAAAGATATCGACCCTGCTTTGGTAAATATTTGGGGTGATGGTGGATTTACTTTCATGAACTTTTTATCTGTAATAGGTCTATTATCAATAGGCATAGGATTTCTAGGTTCGCCTCAAGTTTATGTTCGATTTATAGCAATAAAAAATACCCAAGAAATAAAAAAAGGGAAAATTATTGCAGTCATTTATACATTTGTCTCAAGCTCATGTGCTGTCATGATTGGTATGATAGGACGTTTTATGTTCACTACGAATAATCAAAATCCCGAAATAGTATTAGGGCCTGCAGGTGAAAATGTATTGTATTTACTTTTATTAGAAATCATGCCTACAATTGTTGTTGGTATTTACATTGCTGCATTATTATCTGCAGTTATGTCGACCGTAGATTCACTACTTGTGGTTGCTTCAAGTGCAGTAACAAGGGATTTTTACCAAAAAATTGTAAATCCACTGATTGACCAAAAAACTTTAATAATACTTTCTAAAAAAATTACTTTAGGATTAGCGCTTTTTGCTTTATTTGTTGCAATAAGCGTATCGATTATATCGCCTGACCGTACTATATTTTGGTTTGTTATTTTTGGTTGGTCTGGTATTGCAGCTACATTCTGCCCTGTAATTATACTGTCAATTTTTTGGAATGATTTTGATGAAAACGGGGCGATTGCGTCTATGATTACAGGATTTTTATCTGTACCAATTTTTAAATTTTTAGTACCGAAATTAGAAAACATTGGTATCTATTTTGAAAAAATAGATGTACTACTGCCATCAGTAATCTTGGCAATATCAGCAGGATACTTTACGACAATAATAAAAAGAAAATAACTATTCTTCAGATTTAAAAGTCATAGGAGCATCCATTAATGTACTAATCCACTTCGCACTTTCAGAATTTGATAATGCAATTTTTATTGTCATTGTTAAGGGGACAGATAGTACCATGCCAACTGGTCCAAATACCCAACCCCAGAAAAGTAGAGATACAAAAACGACTAGAGTAGAAAGACCTAAACCATGACCTAATAATCGAGGTTCTAAGATACTTCCTATAGATATATTTATAAATAAATAACCTGATAGCGACAATAGTGATGTCACAACACCATACTGAATTAAGGCTAATAACGCTGGTGGAACTGCTGCTATAATTGAACCAACAGTCGGAACATAGTTGAATAAAAAAGTTAAGAAGCCCCACAGTAGTGGGTAATCGACACCTAAAAACATTAACCAAATTGTTGCAATAAAACCTGTGGCTAAACTAGTGCCCGTTTTTATAAGCATGTATCTATTAACTGTATCGGAAAAAGAATCAACCTGGCTAGCACCGTCACTTTGAGTTCCAAAAATATGTCTGATTTTGAATCTAAATATTGTTGCTTCGAGCAACATAAAAACAATCATCAATAGAATTAGAAGGCCGCTGCTTAAAACACCGCCGAAACCAGATAATAAGGATGAAGTCAATGACATTGCAGCACCAGGATCAAACCTTTCAATAATTGCAGAGCCAGAAATTTGCAACCCTAACTGCTCAAAGAACTCAAAAAAACTAGTAGCAGAAGCGTTCACCATTTCTTTATATCTAGGAAGATTTTCTTTGAAATCGCTCAAAGAAGTTCCCAAAAGAGAGGCGATACCCGTTCCGACAGCAACAATTCCAAAAATAACTACCAAGATAGCACCCAAAATGGGTATGCCTTTTGATCTAAGCTTTGTAACGAGCGGGTTTGCAATTACCGATATAAAAATTGCGAGCAAAAAAGGTATCAATATATCACTTGCCGCTCTCAATCCGGCAACAACAATCATAAAAGCTGCTAAATTAAAAATTACTTGTTGAACATGACTCTGACCTGTGTAAGATTTTTTAGACATGCCTAAAATTAGAATAAAATATATTTATATCTACAAAAATCTTTTATTCAACTGTATCAAGTTCTGCTAATCTTTCTGCTATTAAATCAATAAAGATGCTTATCTCTTTTAACATATCCATAAGGTCCAAATAAATCTGTTCCTGCGCCTGATTTTCATCCTTGGAGTTTGAACGTTTTAGGTGCTCAATTCGATATTTTTCTTCCAGATCTTTAAACTTCTTACCCTTACTAACAATTTTATCTATTTTATTTTTCTCATATTTTTCAAAAAACTTTCCTAACCTTTTTATCTGCTTGATAATTTTTTTATGATAGGATTCAACCTCTTTAATGAGGTTATCAGCTAATTCTTCAGATTGGCTCTCTTTTTTTACTAGCAAGTCGTGTAACCTTAGGTTTACACTATTTTTTACAGAGTTGATATTGTGAACAACAGAAACTAAAGTGAAAACTTCTCTCGATTGTACATCATTTAAATCTTGATTATTAACTTTTATTAAATACGTTGATATTTCGTTATTCAGAAACGAAATTTTTTCCATACGGTTTTGAAGACCCCCTTCAAAGTCTTCTTCCTCATCTTCGATATCATGTAAAGAATCATTTGAAATAAATGGTTTAGCTACAGATCCAACTACTCTCTCAAGTAAACCAATTACTCCTCTTATTTCAGCCTGAGCGTTCGAGATAGCAACAGTTGGAGTATCAAGAACATCATCATTTAGATGCATTACTTTTGGTTTGCTTATATCACGATAGATGTTTTCATCTGGAAAATATTTCATAATTAGCTTTCCAACTAATGGCGTAAAAGGAATAAACACAACTGTAGCCAGAATGTTAAAAATAGTGTGTGCATTTGCAATTTGCCTTGGAATATTATCAGATGTTTGAGAAATGAATTCTGCAAAGGTTGGAATCCAGAAACAAAAGAGTGCTACACCAAGCAAATTAAATGTTACATGGGCAATTGCAACTCTCTTTGCTTCTCTAGAAGCATTCAACCCAGCAAGGAGAGCAGTCACACAGGTTCCTACATTTGCACCAAGTATGAGCGGTATGCCCGCCTCGAGCGTTATTGATCCTCCACTAGCAAGCGTAATAACGATACCCGTAGTTGCACTGCTACTTTGAATGAGTGCAGTAAAGGCAGCACCAGCTAAAATACCCATAAATGGATTTTCAAGGCTAATTAGGATATCATTAAATGTCGGATTTGATCGAAGTGGCTTCATTGTATCAGACATGACTTTCATTCCATAAAAAAGCAGACCAAACCCAAGAATCACAAATCCAATATTTTTGTTAGAATCTTTCTTCGAAAACAAGGCTGTTAAAGCACCAATGGCAACTAATGCAAGAGCATAATCCGTGACTTTAAATGCAACAATCTGCGCTGTGATAGTACTTCCAATATTAGAACCAAGTATCACACCTAAGCCTTGAACGAATGTCAAAAGCCCAGAATTAACAAAACTAACTAACATTACCGTTGTTGCGCTGCTACTTTGAATAACCATGGTAACGAAAGCACCAACGCCAACAGCCAAGAAACGATTTGAAGTTAGTTTCTCTAAAACAGAACGCATCTTGTTACCAGCTGCAATTTTCATTCCATCGCTCATCATTTCCATTCCATACAAAAACATTCCTAAGCCACCAAACAAGCTAGTAAACATTAAAAATATAGAAACTTCCTTCGGACTAGAACCTGCTGATGAGGATGCCATAAGCAAAGAGGGAATTGCTCCAAAAATTATAATCGATGTAAGTAATATTTTTTTCATTTTATCTAGTTTCTTATTAGTTATTTAAAGTTATTACGGCTGAATTGGAGCGTAATGTATTTAAAAAATGTATCAAGATGAAGTCTAAAGAATATTTTTTGTTATTTTTAAAAAGTTAAATAGATTTAAAGATGTCTAAAGTTCTAAAAGATTTTTTTTCAGTTATTAATACCAAATCACTCATCGTGATTGTTGCAGCGTGTGCAACTACCACTTTATGCTATGAACTTGATTTTCATTTTATTGTTCCCACTGACCTAATAAGCATAGCAATCGTATTCCCAATTGTTTTTTCTATTCATGCTGCATATAATCGCAGAGAGAAAGCCCTTGAACATTATTCTATCTTTAAAGCTAGTGCTTTATCAATAAGATTTGCACACACTCATTGGATTAATGAAAAACAAAAGGAAAACCGCCAAAACAAAATACTAGATCGAAAAGAGCATATAGATAGACTTGATGATATTTACAAAAATTTATTCGCGAAAATATATGACTACTTGAATTCAAAGAATCCAACATCAGAAACATACAATCAAATAATAAACCTAATCGGCGAAATATCAATATCTAATGAAAAATTAAGACCTTTTGTCCTTGACCCTGAAAATGTTAGATCAAATGAAAATTTGAGATTAATGATTGTTGAGCTTGAAAATATTATAAATATAAAAAATTATCGGACTCCAAACTCCCTACGTGCATACACTAAAGTTTTTCTTAATATTTTCCCAATAATATTCGGTCCATTTTTTGCTCATGTTGCTATTGAAAAAGGAATTGAATTTGGTATTGCAATGGCAATTATTTACAGTTTAGTCTTAACTATTCTTGATAATATCCAAGAAGATTTAGAAGACCCTTTTGATGGTGTAGGTAGCGATGATATACAATTAAACTACCCCACAATGCTTCAGGTCAATACAGTTAAACCATAGTATTAATACTTCTAATACCATACGTACCCCCCATTTAGAAAAACCAAAATGGATGTTCTAAGTACTCTCAAGCTTGTTAAAGGCATTTTTGCTATTTTAGATCTGTTTGTATGGGCTAGAGTTATCCTTAGCTGGATTCCCCATAATCAATACAATGAGATTACACGTACTGTTTTTAATGTTACAGAACCTTTGCTTAGACCAATTAGAGATCTAATTCCTACTTCATCAATTAATATAGATATATCACCTTTCATCCTTCTATTCGCGCTGAACATGGCAGAATCCTTAGCCCTTCGAACATTCGTTTACTAGATATTTTTATCTTAAGATAAATATGATTATTAAAGTTTGAAAAAATTTTAGTGGAATATTTATATCTAATAATTGCATCCCTTTTTACATCTGCGATATCAGCTATGATTGGTATGGGCGGTGGAATAATTTTACTTGGTATAATGGCATTAGTCATTCCAGAAGGTTATTTGGTGGTCGCATTACATGGGATGATACAATTAGTGGGAAATAGTACTCGAGCTTTTGTCTTTAGAAATGCTATAAAAAAAGATTTGGTTTTTAATTACTTTTTTGGCTCAATTATTGGTTCAATGATTTCTATAAGTATTATCGTTGCGTTAATTAATCTTTATAAAGTTGACTCAGCTAATCAAATTGCTTTTGACTATTTAAAGCCTCTTATAGGGATATATATTCTATGGTTTGTTTACTTGAGAAAAAAAGAAGGCATAAAAAAACATAACTTTTTTTATGTGGGAATTCTTGGAGGTTTGACATCGATTTTTATAGGTGCTGTAGGTCCATTAATTGCTCCATTTTTTTTAAAAAATAATTTTCAAAAAGAAGAGATTATTGCTAATAAAGCAACATGCCAAATAGTATCTCATCTCGGTAAAGTACCAATTTTTATCTATTACTTTGAATTAGAGTATTCCAAACATTTAGAATTATTATTACCGCTAATGATATCAGTTTATTTTGGAACCATTATTGGAAAAAAACTATTAGGGCTTATATCTGAAAAAACTTTTAAAAAATTATTTAAAATTTGTTTGTCTATCATTGCTGTACGTTTAATAATTGACCAAATTTTAGAAACCTATTTATCTATTTAATTAATAATTGAAAAGAATATTGACTTTAGAAAATTCGCAAAAAACAGATACGATAATTTCATGAAAACTTTAGATATACTTTTAAATAATTATATACAAGAAAACAAGTATGATACGAATGCAATAAAGATGCTAAACTTTTATAGAAATAATGAAAATTGCTTCAGTAAAGATAATACAAAAGGCCATTTTACTGGTTCAGCATGGATAATAAATCCTGCAAAAGATACTGTTTTAATGACACATCATAAAAAGTTAAATATGTGGCTTCAACTTGGTGGACATGCAGATGGTGATAATAATCTTATCAATGTAGCACTGCGAGAGTCCGAAGAGGAATCTGGGTTTAGTAATTTTAAATTATTAAGTGAAGAAATTTTTGACTTAGATATCCATGAAATCGAGCCTATGAATGATGAGCATAGACACCTTCATTACGATGTTAGGTTTTTACTTGAGGCAGATCCAATCAAAAGTAATATAATTGTTAGTGATGAATCACATGATGTTAAATGGATTCCTCTAGGCGAAGTAGATAATTATAATTCAGAGGATTCGATTAGAAGAATGGTTGCTAAAACGATTGAGCTATAATTTTTGCACCTTTACATAATTATAAGCTTATCAGAATGACGCCATAAGTAGTTAGACTGCTCTCAATTTTTAGATGAGCATTACTAATATCTTTTAGTCCATATTTGTGAGATAACCTATTAATCAATCTTTCCTCTTTTAAAGCAACAGTAATATCATTTATTGCATTGATTTTAGCTTCTGGGGGGATATCATAAACAAAAACCATTTTTAAATTAAGATTCGCATTCATCATTTTATAAAATGGCATTTTTGGATACATTTCCGACATTGATGCAAAAGTGACTATTTCACAATTTGGTTTAATAACTGCCAATAAATAATTTAGATTGACACCAAAATCACCATCTATTATTTTATCTATTTTTTGGCCATTCGTATAATCCATAACTTGATCTACAAAAAGTTTTGAAGGATGTTCTGGAACAAGATCTGCACCGGCATTTTGACAATGCTTGATACTTTTTAAATTAGAGGCCGTTGCTATAACAACAGCACCTGCTTGCTTTGCCCATTGTATAGCATAATTTCCTACCCTGCCTGCACCTCCAGTAATTAAAACATAACGATTTTCAATGCGATCACCAATATGAACACATCTATGCGCTGTGATAGCTGGAATACCCATCATCGAACCAACGTCGTAATTAGTATTTTTAGGCAAGCGAATCGCATTAATTGAAGGCAAACAAATGAACTCGGCAGAGGTTCCAAAATTTCGATTATGCTGCGCCTCATATAGCCAGACTCTTTCGCCTATTCTATCTTTTAAATCATTATTACCAACATCGATTATTTCTCCTGCTCCATCACTATGAGGAATAATTAGACCTTGATCGAGAGCAAATGGAATTGATCCTAATCTTTTTTTTGTATCAGAAGGATTAACTGCGGAAAAAAAAACACGAACTTTAACCTCTCCAACTTTAGGTACTGGTTCGTCTAATTCTCCAACTTTAAGTACCTTTTCCGCTAGACCAAATTTGTTATACCAAGCAGCGAGCAATTATATTTTCTTTCCTGTTTGTATATTCCATAATTCCGCGTAAAAACTTATATTGTTCTTCATCAACTCGTCATGTGTACCAGATTCATGAATTTTAGAATCTTTTATAACAAAAATATTATCACAATTACGGATGGTAGATAACCTGTGTGCAACTATAATCATCGTACGATTTTTCTTCAAATCAAAAAATGATTTTTGAATCAACCTCTCGGTTCTATTATCAACAGATGACGTCGCCTCATCAAATATGAGTATATCTGGATTTCTTACGATAGCTCTTGCAATCGCTAAACGCTGCCTTTGTCCACCTGAAAGTCGTTGACCACGCTCACCAATTAATGTATCATAACCATCTTTCATTGATGAAATAAATTCATCACATTGGCTTTGCTTTGCAGCTAGAATAATATCTTCATCTGAACACGATTGATTTCCATAGCTAATATTTTCTTTTATCGAAGCATTAAAAAGGAATGTGTCTTGGCTTACAATTCCAATCTTACTTCTCAAGTTTTCAATAGAAATATTTGAAATATTATTATCACCAATAAAAATTTTTCCGGATAGCGGATCATAAAGACGTAATAATAATTTTGCTAAAGTAGTTTTGCCAGATCCCGTATCTCCAACAATACCAACTGATGATCCATATTTAATTTCCATACTAAAATTATCAAATAAATCTGCGCCGTTTGGATATCTAAAAGAAACGTTAGTATATCGAATGTCTTGCTTCAAGTTATCTACAATTTTTGGATCAGTATTTTCAGGTATGTGTTCATTGGTTTTTAAAAGGTCAAAAATTCTTTTACTTGACGCCATAGATCTTTCAAAATCATCGACCAAAGTTCCTAATGTAGTAAACGGCCACAAAAATCTTTGAGTAAGAAAAACCAGGACACTGTAAGAACCAACCGCTAAAGTGCCACTCAAAGCCATGTGACTTCCAATCAATATAGTGCCTAAAAACCCAGCCAATACACCCATGCGAATCACAGGCACAAACGCGCTACTAATTAAAATAGCATTAATATTTTCTTTTTGATAATCCTTACTTAAATGACTAATTCTATTTTTTTCATTTTTAAAAGACATAAAACTTTTTATGGTTTGTATACCTAATAAGTTGTTGAACACAGAAGAATTAAGCGCTCCGACTTTATCTCTTACACTACGATACCTTGGCGAAAGTTTTTTTTGAAATAAAAAACTAACTGCGAAAATAATTGGAACAGGTAGAACCGCAATTGATGCAATTATTGGGGAGATATAAAAGAATATAATTCCAATGCAAACTGTCGATACAACAACTTGAATAATTTGGTTCATCCCATTATTCAAGAATCGTTCTAACTGGTTTACATCATCATTCAATACAGCAGTAATATTCCCAGTAGATTGGTTTTCGTGCCAACTCAATCCAAGCCTTTGAGCATGATCATATGCAGAAACTCTAATTTCGTGCTCAACGTCTTGCGCCAGACCACGCCACTGAATCGAGTAAATATATTGAAATGTTGATT
Organism: uncultured bacterium; assembly: GCA_905478065.1. Classification (GTDB taxonomy): domain Bacteria; phylum Fidelibacterota; class Marinisomatia; order Marinisomatales; family UBA1611; genus TMED80. The sequence goes on from CAJQGZ010000102.1 coordinate 24,551, forward strand.
CTAAAGCCCAAATTACAAAAGTGATTATACCTAAAAATATTACCTGACTTTCAATTGAACTAAAACCCAAAGAAGCAACAAAACTATTTTCCTTTTCGACCACTAGATCTACAGCAACGCCTATTAGTACCTCAGGTGCTATATCAAAAATTTTATTTAAAACCGAGCATGTGGACGCAAATATGGCTTTGCCTCTCCAGGGATAGATGTAACGAATTAATTCGCTAAAAGAATTTGCTGAGCTATGATTAAGTTTCATTTAGTAAAAACCTGTTTAAATAATATTTAAGTTATGAATAACTCTCTCTCACATAAATGAAAATCTTTTAAATCTAAAAATGTTATGACAAAAAATAATACAGATTCAGTTCTTAAATATAGAATCAAAGAACCTTTAAAGGAGTCTACCGACACTCCTACTATTTTTCTTCTTCATGGGATCGGAAGTAATATGGATGATTTGTTTTCATTGAATCATTTTTTTGCTGATGAATGGAGAATAATAAGTTTTCAAGCTCCTATACCCTTAGGCTTTGGAGGGTGGGCCTGGGCTGAATTAGATTTAAATAATTTAAGAAGATATCCAAAACCAAAGCAACGAATTGCAAGCCGAAATGCAATTATTCAATCTATAAAAACCCTCAAGAAAGAATTCAAGATTAAATCAAAAAATTCTTACCTGCTTGGTTTCAGTCAAGGAGCAGCATTTACGTTATTCAGTGGTTTGACAAGTCCTTCCGAGTTCAATGGACTCATTGCTATTTGTGGTTTTTATAAGGTAGAAGAAGATATTAAAGAAATAGATACTGAAAAGATTAAGAATTTAGAAATATTAGTAAGTAACGGCACCGCTGACGATGTGATTCCCATTCACATGGGAAGGATGACTAATTTAGGATTGAAAAAAGTTGGTTTATCACACACTTATAATGAGTATGACACTGGGCATACAATATCAAATGATTGCTTAAATGATATTTTATCTTGGCTGCAAGAAAAACATCAAAGCTAATTATTTAATTAATATCATTTTTTTAGAAGTAACCGATACATCAGATTTTAATCTGTAATAATAAATACCTGAGGGCATTTGAAGGCCATCATCATTACTTCCGTCCCATTGTAAAGTAATGCTTCCAGCAGAATAATTTTGATTACCTAATACCTTTATTTCTTTTCCTTTGATATCAATTATAGAGATTTTTAAAAATGACATTTTTTCCAATTCTATATCAATGTTTGTAATAGGATTAAATGGGTTAGGATAATTTTGTTTTAAAACAAAATCTTCGGGTATCTCATATGACTTTTTAACACCGGCAATATTGACGCCTATAAAATCACAAATCCCGCTAATGAGGGCGCTTGCAGTTAAGTTATAGTTTCCAGCATCACTACAATTCATATCTTCATAAGTTAGAGCCATAACATTTTCTGCATAATTGAACCACCACCAACTTTCAGGATATTGATCAGGTGTACTACTAGACCAACTTACAAAATAATTCCAATTTTCAAAACCACCCGGATAATAAAACTGGATCCCTGATATAAATTCTTTTTCTGAATCAGCAAAATAACTACTTGTCCCATTTTCATGATGATAAACAAAATACCTTTTACAAGCATATGCAGAATGCATATTTAAGGCTACTTGAATCGGGTTTGGTAGGGCAAAAGAAAGTTCTATAAATCTGTTTTGCAATGCAGAAACTTCAGGCTGGAGTTCATCATCATCCCAGCCACTTTCAATATCAAGACCATTAGCATTTTCTCTTGCATATCCTAATTCAACTCCATCTGGATTATGCATAGGCACAATATGAAAAATAGTATTGGCTCTTATTAAAGCTGCCTCCGGTGTATCCGCAATTAAAAAATTAATAATTTCATCCGCAACCCAAAACGATTCTTCTTCGCCAGGATGTGTACGAGCATGAATATATATTCTCTTGTAAGTTAATGAACTATGTTGATCTGATATAATTAATTCCCAAATACCTCTACCCTGAACGGAAGCCCCAATGGAGTCAATTATCACATATGGACTTTGAGACCATTCTGATAAATCGCTAATTAAATCATCATAACCATATCCCCAGTTTCTTTCATAATTGATGTGATCAGGCAATGACCCACATTTTCGATTTTCAATCATTTGGGCATTAGCATGGTAAAAAATGAATAAAAATGAAATAAATAATTTTTTTCGAAACTTAAAAGTCATATTCAAATATAATGATTAATACTGAAGAAACTTTATGCTTAAAAATCCTTAAATCTATTATGTCATATTTTAAGATGTTTTAAGTAGCAACTAATTGTGATGCCATTGTGGCAGAAAAACCTATGCGGGTATAATTTTTGATGATATATACTAAACATATCAAAATAATAATTAAACGGAGTTTCCATTGGCAAAACAAACATTTCAAACTGAAGTAAGTCAACTTTTACAATTAATAATACATTCACTTTATTCTCAAAAAGAAATATTTTTAAGAGAATTAATATCTAACTCCTCTGACGCGCTTGACAAACTTAAATATTTAACCCTAACCCAAGATGAATTTAAATCTCTAAAATTTGAACCAAGAGTAGATATCGAATTTGAAGAAGGTGATAATCCAACATTAACTATTAGGGATAGCGGTATCGGGATGAGCAAAAAAGACTTCAAAGATAATCTTGGTACAATAGCCCGATCAGGAACAAAAAACTTTTTATCAAAAATGTCTGGTGATGCCAAAAAAGATTCAAATTTAATTGGTCAATTTGGGGTTGGGTTCTACTCATGTTTTATGGTTGCTGATAAAGTCGAAGTCATTTCTAAAAAAGCTGGCCATAAACAAGGTAATAAGTGGACTAGCGATGGAAAATCAGGATATGAGATTGTACCGCAGAAAACTGAAGACACGGGTACTACAATTATTTTATATCTAAACGATGAGGGTAAAGAATTTGCAAGCAGGTGGAAAATTGAAAGTACCATAAAGAAATATTCCGACCATATTGATTTTCCTATTTTTCTTTCTTACGAAGACACTGAATATGATGATGAAGGTAAAGAAAAAGGGAAAACGCAGAAAAATGAACAAATAAATGACGCTACTGCTTTCTGGAAAAGACCAAAAAATGAGTTAAAGAAAAAAGATTATAATGAATTCTATAAAACCTTATCGTATGATGCAGAAGATGCTCTAGATTGGGTTCACAGCTCTGCAGAAGGTATGTTAGAGTTTACAGTACTCTTTTTCATTCCCAAAAAAGCTCCAGCAGATATTTACAGAGCTGACTACCAGCCAGGAGTTAAACTTTATGTAAATCGAGTTTTTATAACAGATGATGAAAAAGAACTTCTTCCCACTTGGTTACGTTTTGTGAAAGGTGTGATTGACTCATCCGATTTACCTCTTAATGTTAGTAGAGAGATTCTTCAGCAGAATAAAGTAATGGCGAAAATAAAATCAAACTCTGTAAAAAAAGTACTAGATAAAATAAAGACAATAGCAAAAAACAAAGACAAGTATGAGGGCTTTTATAATGAATTCGGAAGATTGCTAAAAGAAGGTGTCTATCAAGAGTTCGAGCATAAAGAGGCCTTAACAGAACTTTTAAGGTTCAAATCCACAAAGGAAGATGGTTTTGTTTCCCTCCAAGAATATGTGGACCGTATGGGTAGTGATCAAGAGTCTATTTATTATATTACCGGTACTAATGAGCTCGCGTTAAGAAACTCTCCACTTTTGGAAATGTATAAGAAAAAAGATATAGAAGTATTAATACTTGATGATGAAATTGATGAAATCATAATGCCTTCTGTTCCTACTTTTAAGGAAAAGAGTTTGAAATCAGTTAATAGAAGTGGCGCTGCCGATGAATTAAATAAAGATGATAGCAAGGATAAGAAAGATGAGCTCAAGCCGCTTATTAAAAAGGTGAAATCTGTTTTAGGTGATAAAGTTAAAGACGTCAAATCATCGAATCGACTTAGTGATTCACCCTCATGTATAGTCGCGGATGAAAATGACCCTACTGCTCAAATGCAAGAAATTATGAGAGCAACTGGTCAAGTGGGCATGCCTGAGATTAAACCTATTTTAGAAATCAATCCTGGACATAAAATTATCAAAAAGCTTGTCGCTATGCGCAAAGGAAAAACATTTGATGATGGCGTATTGTTGATTTATGAACAAGCCTTATTGCAAGAGGGTGTTAGACTTGAAGACCCTGCTGGGTTTGTTAAAAGGCTTAACCGATTAATGGAGAAATCGCTTTAGTTTTTCAATTGACCGACAACACATAAAGTTCCAGGAAACTCATTTGACGCATTAACTCTAAAACTATAGCAACTAGACAAACCGGCACTTTTAAATATTTGCACCCATTCTTTTTCATCTTTGAGAGCCATGTGGACATTTAAATCCTCTGCCCAGCTATAACTATCTGGATTACCAATATAGTGATCTAGTCCGATAACTAGCATGCCACCTGGTGCTAACCATTTATCAACTATGTGTTTAGTAAGTGTTTTAGGTGACTTGAAATAATAAAAAACCTCCATACTAAAAACAAAATCAATTTTATTTTTTGGAGACCACAATAATAAATCTTCAAGATAATATTCTCCATCGGGATCAATTTCTTTCGCATTTTGAATCATAGATTTTGCTCCATCTACACCAAAAGAACTTTTACAAAATGGCATCTGTCTGACTTTTCGTACAACCCACCCATTACCGCAACCAGCATCCGCGAAATTAAAGTTAGATTTCGTTTCAGGAAGCGTTTTATCTAAAATTTGATTTACAGCGGGGCTATGAGATTGTGCCATACCTCTATCCTTTCCATTATCTGCCCATTTACTAAAAAGATCCGTGGCTATATTTTGCATTTTTTCCTCAATATTTATATCTTAAAATAACACATGACAAAAAAGAAAGATATAGCTTTTGATTGGCTAAGAAGATATACTGGCACGAACCCTAAAGATTATGGAGACTGGATACTTTTAACAAATTTTCATAATTATGTAGAAAAATTTTCAGAGCGATTTGGTTGTGAAATAAATGGAATTGGTGGACCGATGACATCTTCAGTTAATTCGAATGGCCTTGGTATTATCAATTTTGGTATTGGTAGCGCAAATGCAGCTACTATTATGGATTTACTATCTTCAATCAATCCTAAGGGAATACTCTTCCTTGGAAAATGTGGCGGGTTAAAGAAGACAACCGATATTGGGAACTTCATACTTCCAATCGCAGCAATTCGAGGTGAAGGAACTAGCGATGATTATTTTCCCAAAGAAGTACCAGCAATGCCTTCATTCAAACTTCATAAATATGTTTCTGATATATTAGTTGAAAGAAAAATTGAATATAGGACAGGTGTTATCTATTCAACGAATCGAAGGGTATGGGAACATGATAACAAGTTTAAAAAATATTTGAGAAAAATAAGAGTCATGGGAATTGATATGGAGACTGCGACGTTATTTATAACTGGATTTTCGAATGAAATTAATAGAGGCGCTTTGTTACTAGTCAGTGATACTCCAATGATTCCAGAAGGAATAAAAACAGAAGAAAAAGATAGAGATGTTACTCAAAAATACGTCGATTTACATATTGACATGGGCATTGAAGCGATGACAAAAATTGGAGATGAAGGCGAGAAAATCAAGCACTTCAAATATTGATTAGAATTAGCTAGCGCAGCAACAATTACTCTTACAGCAATTTCGAGCACAACCGCTCATACACGATTGACCTTTATTACAGCAGATACAATCACATCCGCCGTCACAACATTTACAACCTTTTGAACAACAGTTATTCATAACGTTCCTTTCTTAAGATTCAATAAATAAAATTTCAATCCTGCCTATCACAATTTTCTTCTAAGAATACTTCCCAAGCCTCGCTGGTATCAAAAACAAAAACCATATCACCTCCAACAACGACCTCTATTGGAAATTGTAAAATAGGCTCTCTTTCATAGTTCGGATTTTCTTCATAGAATCTTCGAATTAATCCCCAGCTAGGCTCATCATCTGCACTTAATATTTCTACAGTTGATTCATCTGGCAATATAAACGTAATCGGATAGACATATTCATAACAATCATATCCTTCATCCTCTTCATTCTCTACTTCACGACATTCCTCTTTAGC
>CAJQGZ010000103.1 GCA_905478065.1 uncultured bacterium
GACTCACAGAAAGTAGAATAACTAATTTTTTAACTGATTTTAATAATTTTGGAGTTCTAACGAAACCAGTTGTTTTTGCTTCTTTAAGATATGAAAGATGGCTTGATTTAAACAGGAACGCAACAAATGAGGCAAAAGCATCAATTTTAAAAGAGTTGTATCATGATTACAACTTAAATACATTATTAGATGAATACCCCGAAACAAGAGTAAGGTTTTTCATGATGACTTGTTTAAAAAATTCGGGAGACCGCTTAAATACCTATTTTCAATCTATTATTAAAGATATGAGACGAGATTCTTTAAGCCCATGGAATCTAAAAGATAAAATTGAAGATATTTTATTAAACACTAAATTGAAAGAAAATGAGAAATTTTTCTTAGCAAGAATGCTTTATCCTCATATAGATGCAGCTGATTATGTGGAGCTAGCAAAAATAAGAAAAGGTGATAAAAAAAATATAGACCTAGCATTTAAAACAGAGGATTCTGAAGGTAATATTTATACAATTCGCCCACCCTTTCAACCAAAAGAAATTGCCAAATTTCAAACGATTATATCAAAAGAAAATCTTTCTGTGACATTTAATGTGAACCACAATTTTTTATTTTTAGTAAATAGTAGAAACAAAGTGATTGGTGGCCTTTATTATATAATTAAAAGCAATTTAAGAGTACATCTTGAATGGGTTGTTATAATGAATAAATATCAACAAAGAAATTTGAGTAAAAAACTAATGAATGATTTCTTTAATAGAATGATTCAAAATGGCCACAGTATAATAACAGTTGGTTTTTACCATGAAAGTTTTTTTTACAAACAAGGGTTTAAAATTGATCAGAGCTTTGGAGGTCTAGTAAAAAAATTATAAAAAGTAAAACATGATTTTAGCAATAAGTATTTAATTGATTTAGAAATCTATAAAAAATGATTGTTTACTACTTTACTGACTGCTAATAGAACTATTTGTTGTATAAACTGGATAAAAAAAAGCCTTATATGTAATAAGGCTTTTTTTAACATTTTTAAACAATCCATTTACCAGTCTTCATCATCACCCCACTCATCTTCATCGTCACCAAAATCTAAATACTCAGCCTCACTAGCAAGCCAATCACTGTATTCTTCTTCAGTATCAACTGTTAAATATCCACGCATCCTGTAGTGGGTAATACCACATAATTGAGCACAAGCTATTTCAAGTCCCTTGCCCTCTCGAGGAGTTCCTTTAACACTTTCTAAGAATTCATTAGACGTAGTTTTTGCGGTAAAGTGAACAGGTATTGTCATCCCTGGAATCGCATCTTGAGATACTCTTAACTCAGGAAGTTTAAAGTTGTGAATAACATCCTTTGAAGATAAGTCCACTCTAATTTTTTTATTTACGGGGATATGCATTTGATTCTGGAGAATAATATCATCTTTAGCAAAAGCATCTGACCTATCAATACCAATAAAATTTTGTTCAGACTCATCTACTAAATTAATATCCGTCCTTCCAAAAACACCATCAGCTCCTGGATAATGAAAATTCCATGCAAATTGTTGAGCAATAACTCTAATATTTACAGCATCCCTACTGTCAGGAACGTCATTAACCCTGTAAGCCCATATTGGATAAGAAAATCCAAATAAGGCTATAATTTCCACTATAGCTACTGCCCCTTCTAGGACAGAAGAAAGATGTGATTTAACTCCATAATAATCTGCTTTTTTATTTTTTGATTCACGAAATTTGTAAAGACTGACAATAAAAAATGCACCCCAGCCAAGGAATAAATATAACATAAGCCAATGCATTAATACATTTGCATTGTCAATGTATTCGCCCTGAATTGATAGGTTTTGAGGTAAACCTAAACTTTGTAAAAACTCTAGCAAAACTTAAAATTCCTTAGATTTATTGTAATTCTTTGACTTTTTGGCAATACTAAAAATAGAAAAACTTATACCCGACATCACTCCTCCAGTTGTAATGAGTAGGGAGATAATTGCCCAGTTCATACCTTCCACTGCTGCAGAATTAGGATCACCATAACATGTCCCGCATGCATACAGAGAACTCGAAAAAAAAGCGATTATAACAATTATTATTTTAAAGTAATGCATTATTTATAATTTTTTAAATTTATTGTAAACGTTATATCCATAATAGCTTAATGCTAACATTGATAATAAAGAAGCAATTCCAAGGAATGTTGAAATGTTTCCAGGATTTGTTGGTGTTGTTATTTCAAAATAACTATACCATCCAGTTAAAAGTATAGATAAGCCTATAAAAAAAAGGTGAAATGTCTTAATCCCAATCATTTAAAGAACCTTCCACCATTGAGCTGGGTCTCCAGCATGATCAATATTAGAGATTAGAGGCAAAAATATCATAATAAAAAAGAAAAATACTGTCATTAGAAGAATCCAAATAATCATTTTTCTTTCAGTAATAAGGTGCATAAAGTAACCTAAAACTAACGACGCTTTTACAGAAGCTATTATGAGAGCAAGAAATATTGCTTCAGAAGTACTTAAGGTTAAGTATGATGCTAAAACAGTAACTATTGTTAAAACACCAAGCGCTCCAAAAACCATTAGATAAACTCTAATATGATCTTGCATTGATGCTGTATCGTGATTATCACTCATAATTCAATCCTTACAGTAAATATAATACAGGGAATAAGAAAATCCAGACCAGATCAACAAAATGCCAATATAAGCCAAAAACTTCTATTCTATTCGTGAATTGTTCTGGTTGTTGATTCCACATTTTATGACTTATTGGAAGGTAGAAATAAAGCATGACTACTACGCCACCAATAATGTGTAGCACGTGTAAACCAGTAAGAGTAAAATATATTGCCATGAAGGTATTACTCGACGGGTAGATATCATGAGCAAATTTTCCTGAATATTCAAAATATTTAATGGTTAAAAAAACAAAAGAGCAAAAAATTGTAATGCCTAAGTACATTTTATACTTTGAAAAATCTTTCATTTTTAATGAAGCCCAAGCCATTACCATTGATACACTAGAGGATATTAAAACCACAGTATTAACAGTAGCCATCGGCACACTAAGTTCACTTGCCCATCGTTCAAAATCACCTGGAAGTGCAGCCATCCGTAAAAAAATATAAGCAGAGAATAAACCACCAAATAACATAACCTCTGAGGCTAAAAAAATCCAGATGCCTAATTTTGAGTTAATGAGACCAGTGTCTTCTCGTTCTTCTACTACGTAAGGTATTTCCATTTTAATCTAACTTTCTGTTTGAGGAATGAAATCCTCTTTAGCTCCAGGTACACTGTATTCGTAAGCAGTTCGATGAACAGTGATTTCAGAGTCAAAATTAACATGCGCTAATGGTGGAGATGGCGCAGCCCATTCAATTGTAGTTGACTTCCAAGGGTTTCTATCTGATTTGACTCCAGTAAATAATGACATAAAGATATTAACAATAAATGGAATCTGGGATAGTCCTAGACAAAAAGCAGAGATAGACATAAACTCATTCCATTGCAATACTCCACTTGCATGTGCATAAGACACACCACCATCGGCTAATCTTCGTGAAACACCAGCAAGGCCTTGTATGAACATCGGCATAAAAATTCCGTTCATAAATATTAACGATGGCCAAAAGTGTAGTTTGCCTAAAGTTTCACTCATTCGCTTTCCAGTAATCTTTGGAAACCAATAATATATTCCCGCAAATAAAGCAAAAATAGTTCCAGGGGCAACAACATAGTGGAAGTGACCAATTACGTAATATGTGTCATGAAGATAAATATCACTAGCAGCTAGTCCAAGCGGTAATCCAGTAAGACCACCTATACCAAACATAGGCAAAAATGCTAGAGCAAATAGCATCGGAGTATTAAATCGAATTGACCCTCCCCATAGGGATAAAAAATAGGAAGTAAGAATAACTACAGAAGGTATTGAAATTATCATAGTAGTGGTTTGAAAAAATGCACTCATTGCCTGTCCCATACCTGTTAAAAACATATGATGCGCCCAAACGATAAAAGAACAAAAGCCGAGGAAAACCATTGAGTATACAATAGACTTAAAACCCCAAATTGGCTTTCTTGTATTATTGGCAAGTATTTCGCCAACAATACCAAGTGCCGGTAATATTAAAACATAAACCTCTGGGTGTGCTAAAAACCAAAATAAATGTTGCCAGAGCAATGGAGATCCGCCGCCCGCGACATCAACTATTTCACCAGACATAACCAAACCACTCGGGAGAAAGAAACTTGTACCTGCTACTCGATCCATTAATTGCAATACTGCCGCAGCCTCTAAAGGTGGAAAAGCAAGAACTAAAAGAAAAGAGGTTACAAACTGCGCCCAGGTAAAAAGAGGAAGACGCATCCAAGTTAAACCTGGTACTCTCAACTGAACAATTGTAACAATAATATTCATTGACCCCAATAAAGATGAGGTTATTAGAAAAATCATTGAGATAAGCCATATTGTTTGACCATTTTCAAAGACAGAAAGTGGTGGATAAGAAGTCCAACCAGATCTTGCGGCTCCTTCAGGCATAAAAAAGCTAGAAATCATGATCACGCCACCAACAAAATATGTCCAGTAACTAGCAGCATTTAATTTGGGGAAGGCCATATCAATAGCACCGATTTGAAGAGGAACTAAATAATTACCAAATGCTCCAACTGCTAGTGGAACAATTCCAAGAAAAATCATAATAGTACCATGCATAGCACCAAGAGAGTTGTACTGTTCAGATGCTAAAACACCACCCTCGCCAAAAATAAAACCGACAATAGGAATTTCTGTTCCGGGATAAGCTAACTGCCAGCGCATTATTGCCATCAGTGAAAAACCAAACAATAAAAATAATAAAGAAGTTATACCATACTGTATACCTATTACTTTGTGGTCAACAGAAAATATATATTTCTGAATGAAATTTTCTTCATGATGATCGTGATTATTAGAATTTGAATACAATTTATTGCTCCGATAACTTTGATTTAATTTATTTTCATTCCGTACAAATCTTCAAAAGTATCTGTATCAATCATTCTTATTGCATCCCAGGTCATTTTCGTACAAACCCTAGCACAAACAACACAACCAATACACTCGTCAAATCGTATTTGAACGGGTGGAATAGGTATACCATACTTTTCTTTTGGAACTGATTCAATACAATCTACTGGACAGAACGGAACGCATGCCTGGCAGCCCGTGCAATTGTCTTCATCAACGACAGCTACAGATTTAGGCCTCTTCTTTTTAATGTTCGGAGAGTCAGGTAACTCAGGAATACCTTTTAAGTGATTATATTTAGCCATGTATATTACAATTATTATCTGAAGTAAATTTATCACCCTACGGCAAAAAAATCACATAAAATAATTACTTATTTAAGTAAATATTTTTCAATAGCCATTCCCGAGCCAAATATAATTACAGCCGCCAACAACAGTTTAGGGTCCATTAATTTAGGGTATTTAACTACCACTCCAATAGGTATAGAAAAAATGCCAAGGAGTTGAAGTGATTTTGCCATGTAATACATTTTTTTAAGAGTTATTTGGTAAATCCTTGATGACGCCAACTTGCATTTTAAAAGAATCATTTTTCACCTTAAGGGTCCAGAGATGATGAAAGTAACATAAAATAAAAAAAGGTAGAGAAATCCAAGAATATGCAAAATCAGAATTGTTTGAATTCGAGGATACATATCCAAAATAGAAGATGTACAATGATCCAACTAATGTAATTGTCAGCATTGTTTGAGGAAAAATAATATTTTTAATATTTTTAATTCGGCTCCAGAGCTCTTCAGACATTGAACTATTACTTTCTATTAAAATATTTTTTATACTTTTTGCTGTCGCAATAAAAAAATACATGACAATAGTTTCAGTAAATACAAATAATAAAATTGCAAGAAGCCCAAACTGAGCATGGTTGGCTCCAAAAAATGACATGTCATAGATACCCATTAAACCACAAACAGTGATAGCAACAAAATTAATTACCATCAGCAAATAACATATAATCATAAAAGAATACATAATCTAAAACCTCAAAAATCAATAAGTATTGATATGTTCTGCAATAGCGTTAATAGTATTGAAGTCATTATCTAGTTTGTAATAGATTATATACATAATTAACGCAATAAAAGGAATTCTTAACATGAATATATTCAAAAGTATACTAACATTTCTCATACTTTTTTGTTTTATGATAGATGCAAATGCCGGAGATATAGTTGGTAAAGTTAAATATGATGGGAAACCACCAAAAAAAAGACCTCTTCGAATGGATGCTGATCCAGTTTGTGGTTCTTCACATTCAGGCAAAGTATTTTCTGAAAGTTTCAAGGTCAATTCAAATGGAGAACTAGCTGAAAGCATTGTATACCTTAGAAATGTTAAATACAATGGTAGCATACCTAAAGAAGTTGTAGAGCTAGACCAAAAAGGATGTGTTTATACTCCACATGTTTTTGGAATACAAGCAGGCCAAGAATTACTTATCAAAAACAGTGATGCCACATTACATAACATTCACTCAATACCGAAAAAAAATAAAGAGTTCAACTTCGCTATGCCAAAAGTTGTAAAACAGAAGAAAGCAAAATTTGATAAGTCCGAAGATCCATTCTACATTAAATGTGATGTTCATCCATGGATGAAAACTTGGGTCTTAGTTTCTGATCATCCATATTACTCAGTCACAGATAAAAACGGTAATTATCAAATTAAGAATGTACCAGCAGGAACGTACGAAGTAGTCTGTTGGCAAGAAAAATTTAAGAAAAAAGCTATTGTAGACAAGGTTACGGTTGGATCTGGTTCGGTAACAAAAGACTTTACTTTTTCAAGACCTAAGAAAAAATAAATATTCTACTGATAGAATCTAAAAGGCGAACAATTAGTTCGCCTTTTTTTTTAATGAAAAAAAAAATTATATACTTATTTATTCCATTACTTTTCTCATGCTCAGAAGCATATAAAGTATATGAAGTTACAGGTGTTGTGCTCGATATAGATGAAAATGCAAAGTCAATTTTAGTAGACCACGATTCTATCAGTGGATTTATGATGCCAATGGTCATGCCATTCAAAATTAAAAACAAAAATATTTTAAAAAATATAACAAAACATGATAGCATCAGTTTTGACTTTATTATAACAGAAAGAACTAGTTATGCAGAAAATTTTAAGAAACTCGGAAAGAGTTCTTTAACATTTGAAGAAGACGAATTTTGGGATGAAGATGAATACCAACAAATAGAAATTGGCCAAACATTGAGCGAAGTTAACTTTATCGATACTAAAGGAGATTTAACCAGTTTAAATCAATACAGAGATAATTATATTTTTATTTCATTTATTTTTACAAAATGTCCTGTTCCAAATATGTGCCCAGCAGTCGTAATAAAAAATGGAGTGCTAGCTCGAAAATTCAAAGATTCTAGTATGCTGAAATTTATCATGGTTAGTTTTGACTATATTTATGACACACCAGAAATACTCGATTCATATTATGGAAACATAATAAAGGATTATCCTAATTGGATGGTATGGTCTAGCGTAAAAAACACTAGCGATTTATATACTCTAACCTCTGAGGTGGGAGCTTCATACTGGGGTATAGAAGAAAACAACATTGGACACAATTTAAGATCCGTATTAATTGGACCAGATAGAAAACTCTTAAAAGTTTGGGAAGGTGATGAGTGGCTAGCTGGTGAGGTAGGAAAAGAATTAAATAATTATATGAAATTTATGAAGTAATAATTTTACCAATCATCATCACCCCAGTCTTCGTCATCTTCTTCATCGTTTCCATCTGAAAAGTCATAACCATTTTCATCAAAGTAATCTTTTACCTCATCACTAATATCTGCTTTGCCTTTGATATTCCACATATAATCTCTAAGACCTTCTAGCATAGCTTCTTGGTTTCCTTTAAGATTGACAAGGTCTGTGCCCCAAACATCTGTAGCATCACTGGTTTCAAGAACATCAGGAGTAGGTAAATAAGGAGCCGGCATTTTTGTCCCAGGCATAATTTCTTGAGGGTTTCTAAGCCAATCTACAACCCATTCTGGGTTAAGACGCTCTTTTGTAAGAGCGAGATTAGGAGCCCAAGTCGAAGCAACCTGTGTCGGAAATTTTGTGCCATAGAAGTGACAGTTATTGCAAGCACCTATCTCATGAACTCTTTCACCCGCTTTAAATTTACTACTGCTCTCTGCATATTGATGCGGTGCTCTATAACCAGTATTTTCGTCATCGATGCTTTGAAAATATTTAATAATAGTATCCCATTCTTGATCATCAATTTGATGAAAGCTAGGCATCCTAACTTGTAGATTAGGCCTGACAGTCATCGGATTATTAAAAAATTTAATCAACCAATTAGGATTTGTTTTTCTACCTTGAGAATGCAAGTTTGGAGGCCCATATTCAGGAGATCCAATCTGCTCAACTAATTGCCCTCCTCTATTTTCAATTAGGTGACATCCTTGGCAATTATACTTTTTGACTAATCGATGGCCTTCTTTATTGCTTTCAGGTACTTTTTTATGAGCTAATAAGGATTCTCCCACTTTGTCAGTGTTAAAAGAAAGTACTGCCATAGTAACAGCTTCAATCTCTTCTTCTGTAAAATGGAAATTAGGCATCCTTAATAAATCTAGAGGCCCACTCTCTTTACCTCGATCATAGATTCTAGGAGTGCGTAATTTATTTTCAATCCAATCATGGATAGTGTGGGGTATATCATGATAAAGACCAAAATCAAATTTATCCACTGGTTTGGAACCTTCTTGGGTGATTTCAACACCGATAGGCTTCGCATCCATAAAACCATCTATATTATGACAGCCATAGCAACCATAATGTCTAATGCTTTTTTCACCCACAAATGACATTTTATCATTTTTACTCATCTTTGATGCTTTTTCAATTGCGTATTTTTCAGGATTCATTTTCATCAACCAATCTAAAGTAAGCTCATCGAGCACCTCATCATTAGCCTCTGGAGCATCTAATTGGTCAAAATCATAATTTTTATTATCATAAAGGTAAGCAGTTATATCTCTGGCATCACTGTCACTCAAGCGTAAGTCTGGCATTCTTGTAGATGGCATATATTCATGAGGTTTTTTGAGCCAGTTAAATAACCATTCCGGTGTTACTTTTGAGCCCATACCAATCAGATTTGGGCCTTGAAGCTTGGAAAGCTCTTTAAATGTAGAAGGAGACGGAGCAAGAGAAGGGTCTTGTTCTTTAACATGACAACCCATACATCCAATGGCAGAAAATAAATTTTGACCATTAGAAGGATTCCCTAGATACTTTGAAGGATTCATGGACTTTTTCACTTCTTTATCTTCAAATAAATAATGAGTGATCGAAGCTATTTCAGTTATGTTACGCTTAGCAATGTTAGGTTTTTCTTGATTTGCTTGCTCAAAAATATGAGGCATACGAGTATTGTATCTAAAGCTACGCGGATTTTTGATCCATTTTGATACCCATTCAGGATGAGACTTTTCATGTAATTTTCTTAAATCTGGCCCTGATTTCCCCTTAGCTTTCCAATTGCCCGAAACATGACAACCATTACAACCAGATCGATCGATTAGTGTAAGCCCTAAATTAATTTTTTCTGCACCAGCTAAATCGCTAGTGTTTTGATGACACTTAAAACAACTAGCTTGAGTATATCTAGTTGGTAACATTGGTTGTAACCAATGCTTTACAGGTTTCCAATGATACTTATCTTTCCATTCCTTTTTCTGTTGCGGAGAATTAGGCGTATGAGCTGACGAAATAAATGATGTGCCTCTACTTCTACCAGAATGACAAGATGTACAACCAAATGACTCTTCAGGATGTGGTGATTTACTAGTAAGATAAAGATCTAAATCTGGATGCGTGGTGTAAGGCTGTTCAGCATCTTTAAAATCTGGGTTTGCTATACCTAAATGACAACTAGTACATCGGTCTACAGCGGGCATGGCAGTAAAGTTGACATCATATAATACGTCTTTTACAACTGTTTGCTTTACTCTGTAATAAGGATCCATAAAGTCTAGAATAGGGAGATCTCGAACAATGTCACCTAGCTTATTCATGAAAGACATCTCTGACCTATCTAAAAGTGAAAGTTTATTTTGTGCAAGATCAACCTGCTTCAGTACCTTATCTCTTTTATTTTGAGCAGACTTAATATCTGCTTTCAAGCCTTTAAGCTCTTTCTCTAAAGCTGAAATATCTAGTTCATATTGCTCTTTACTTAGCTTAACCTCGGTAAAAGAGGCTAATTTTTGTTTGTAATCTCGTCTGATTTCATCTGAGGCATCACCACCTTTGAGATTCGCGCTCTCTAATTCGAATTTTAAGACATCTAACTTCGCTTTTTTCGCAGAATAAGTAAGATTAGTATTATAGAATCCTGCTCTAAGCTCGCCTAATTCACTATTTATATTTTTTACTTTTTCAGACTTTTGATCAAATATTTTTACAGCTTCAGCTAGTGCTGCTTCAAACTCTTCTGCTTTACCCTCAACTAGAGACTGTTCTTCGTCTAATTTACTTTTGGTAATATCAACTTGTAGTTTTCTAAACTCCTTTTGATATTCTTTGAATTCATCGTCATTATCGTCGATAAACATCCAAACAATTACAGCAAGGAAAACTAGGGATGAGATGGCAAACCATTTATTTAATAAATTAATGTCCCAATATCGTTCGTCGTTCTTAAACATTTTCTATACTCAACATTAAATATTAAAAAACCATTCTGGTATGGCGATTATATATTGGAGATTAAAAACCCAACGCAGATACATTTTAATTGGTAGCGCAAGCATAACGAGCCCCAGCATCATTATAGTTACAAACCTGGTAGGGCCATAAGCTGCGTACATATCTTTTAAATACGTCTTTGCTAATACAACAGGTAAAATAAATAAGTACAACCCAGTAATTACAAAACCCAGACCTTCTCTGATAAGAATATTCGATGGGAGTCCCTGATTAAACCATTTCACCCACAATAGTTCAGATAGATTCACATTAGTTAGCGCTTCTACTTTATGGATATCCCAATATTCAAATGGCCCAAAGAAGTTCCAATTTGGACCTCTGAAGAAAGTTCCAATGATGATAAGGAATAGCCACAATACAACCCAGCCATACATAAAAATGAACATCCCTACCCTTCTTTCTCTAAAAGAGTAATAACCATCACCTTTCTTATTAATGTCAACGTAAGGTATTGCCATTAATCCCACAATAATAAATGTTGGAAGTAAGACACCTGCAATCCACGGATCATAGTAAACTAACATTTCTTGCAAACCTAGAAAGTACCATGGCGCTTTTGAAGGATTCGGAGTAGCAGCAGGGTTAGCAGGCTCTTCAATTGGAGCAGCTACTATTATAGACCAGACAATCAAAAAAACTTGAAATAATATTAAAGCAATAAACTCGATATAAACTAAATCAGGCCAAACCAAAACTTTGTCATCTGGGTCATTATATTCATTCGGCTTGAGGCCTTGATCTAACCTAATATCATTTCTGTAAGCTTTAAACATGCCTAACCATATGTAAAACCACATTGAATAAATCATTAAAACTATTGGGAAGTTATCGGCTTTCGTTAAAGTCTTATTAAAGTATGGATCAAAATAACCAATCACAAAAAATGCAGTGATTAGAATCATTCCTATAACGCCACCTAACTTCGTCCAGATTCTCCACAGCCCTGACTTTCTATGAATTTTTTCAAACCAGTCTGATGGTGGAAAAATAAAAGGAAATATTACGGTTAATATTGTAAAACTAATTGTAGGTGCAGAAAGGGCATCAATTAATGATTTTAATGCGGTTATGTTCATTATATCTAAAAACTCAAAAACCTTTTACAAAGGACCAGAGATACCTCCATCTTTTCTAATCCTCCAAAAATGAACAGCCATAAAAATCATCGCAACGAAAGGGATTGCTATACAATGAAGAACATAGAATCTTAAGAGCGTTGCTTCTCCAACAAAACGGCCACCTAGCAGTGCGAACCTCACATCTGAACCTACATGAATTAAATTAATGTCACCGATTGCTAGAAGAGCAGCACCAGGACCTTCATTACCAAGGAAAGGAGTTGCTCTCGCCATATTTGAACCAACAGTTACAGCCCAAATTGCTAATTGATCCCATGGAAGTAAATAGCCTGTAAATGAGAGTAACATCGTTAGCACCATTAAAATGACACCGATACCCCAATTAAATTCTCTAGGAGGCTTGTAAGACCCAGTCATAAATACTCTTACCATGTGAAGCCACACAATTAAAACCATTGAATGAGCTGCCCAGCGGTGCAGTTCTCTCATTATACCTAATGGAACTTGCTCGGATAAATCGATTATATCAGTGAATGCATATTCTACTGTGGGCCGATAATAAAACATAAGCAATATGCCGGTAATTGTTAGATTAACAAAAAGAAAAAAAGATAATCCACCCATGCACCAGGTATACCCAACTTTAACAGCATGCTTGGGCAAGCGAGCAGGATGCAAGTGAAGGAAAACGCTGCCAAGAATTGCGTGCATACGTTGTCTTCTTGTTCGAGGAATACCAGATCTTATGATGGACTTCCAAACCTGGGACTCTTCCATTTTTTCTAATAATGATTTGTCGTTTTTATCGCTCATTTCTAAACCTTTAAGAAAGAATCTTTATTCTCCCATTCACCTTTTTCCCATTTATAACTTTTAGTTTTATCAACAAG
>CAJQGZ010000104.1 GCA_905478065.1 uncultured bacterium
ACCTGCGGAATGATTTTTGGTTTTTGAAACTCAGCTTCGGGCTTTAGTTTCACCATTAAATTAACCACAACAATACTCGTAATTATGATAATGAATGGACTAAGTTTTTTAAAATTAATTTTCATTTTTTTCTCGCTTCATGTTAAAAATTACCCCCGAACGCTAGTAGCAAATTGAGACGCGTATCTATTTTACTTTTTTTAGCGATTAATACTTGCGACCTTGCTAAAAACCACCGCTGTTGACTGTCCATAACCGCGATAAGACTAACCAAACCAGAATCATATCTTTCTCTGGATAACTTATAAGCCGCCTCAGCTTGTTCTGCTGCATCCATATAGGCGTTAAGCAAAATATCATTTGAGTTTTCAGCAAAAAGAGTTTGTTCAACTTCCGAATATGCGTTAAGAATGACTTTGATTAAATCTTGCTTCGCAATTTCTAAATTTTCCTGAGCAATAAGTTTATTTGCCCTAACACTACCACCTTGAAAAACTGGTAACCCAATTGCCAATCCTTGTGACCAAACCTGGTAGTCATCGTTCAGGATGTCACTAAGCTCGCTAGATGAAGTACCTAATGAGCTTGTTAAAATGAAACTTGGCAAAGAGGAACTAATAGACTCAGATTTTCTATAACTAGCCGCTTGTAATTTAGATAATGCAGATTTCACATCGGGTCTTCTGGTTAAAATAGATGAAGGCAATCCCGCATTAACAATGGGAAGTTTAGAAGATATATCATTTGCAATTTTATATGTTCCACTAGGGTACTTTCCAAGCATTGACTCCAGCCTTCTGACTAAATTAATATAAATTTGCTTTCGAGTTTCCATCTGAGCGCGCGAAGATGAAACAGATGATTGGGTAAGCCTAACATCTAATGATGAACGCAATCCTTTGTCATACCTAGCAGAGACCATATTTGCTAACTCATCTACACTGTTAAAAGTCTCCTTCGAAAGTTCATATTGCTTTAAAGCTTCTAAAGTAGAAAAATATAATTTTGCCAATTGCACTCTTAATGAAAAATTTAAGAAGGATAAATCGTAGGATATAGACTCGAAATCTTTAAAAGCTGCTTTAGAACGATTAAAAATTTTACCCCATAAATCTAATTCCCACTGCATCGATAAATTCATACCAAAGTTATTAGAAGCAAAGCTAGTAACACTATTATTATCAGTATTAGATTGATTTGAATCCTGGCCTCCGCCAAAAAAATCACCAGATAACCCAAAAGCAGTCAAGTTTTGTTGCCTGCTTGAACCATTCAAACTAAGTGATGCAGATGGTAAGCGAACCGCATTGTTAATTCTCAAAACCTGATTTGCAATTTTGAGTCTTGAAGCTACAGTTTTTAAATCAGGACTATTTTCATCAAAATCAGATAATATTTTATTGAGCGATGTGTCTTGAAACGCTTTCCACCAATCACCAATGACCTTAGAAGTATCCGAAAAAGGATGATTCCATACGCTAGGAATGGATTTTGAAATCAATAAATCATTCGAGGAAAATTTTTCTGCACATGATGACAGGAAGATAGATATAATAATAACGTATATTTTCATAGATTATTAGTTGCTGATTCAACTAGTTGGAGTTTTTATTCGCTGTTAAGTTTTTATATATTTTAATTAATACAGTTTTAAATAAATCAATTTCTTCATCAGGAATACCTTCACGCACTTCATTTCGAGTCTGTTCCATTATGGGCATTGTACTTTCCATTAGCTCTTTGCCCTTGTTACTGAGGAATACCCTCTTAATCCTTTGATCTAACTGATCAGGAACTCGCACCATTAAATTTCTTTTCTCAAGCGTGTCAATTATCTTTGTTACACTTGTTTTGTCCTTACCACAATATTCAGCAATGTCTTTCTGTGCTATCCCCTCAACCTTCCAAACTGGACCTAGAACCAGCCATTGGTCTTGGGAGATATTTATACCAGCATTTTGAGCGTTTTGACTAAAGTGCTTAGTGCAAAGCCTATCAACTTGAGACATCAACATGCCTATATCGATATCACTTTTCAATTTTTGATTATTAGACACATCATAAAGTTAAATATGAAATCGTTGCACATTCAACTAATTATTTTATTGCTTTCTATGTATTGATCCACATTGAACTTTCTTTTGCATCCATTATAATTCATGTATCGAACTTTTCCAAAGACAGGTCTTTCAAACCAGGCTCTATCATGAATGCCTCCAATGCTCCATGCTATGCCGGTGTAACCATTAGGGTCTCTTCCATCAAGTTGGTATTTATCGTTTAGATCTATTGCCGTTTGCTGCGCTAACTCAGGACTCGGGCTCCACTCCAGAATTTTTTTTGCCCAATACATCCGCATAAAACCATGCATTTTACCCCTAGTCTTCATTTCATCTTGTGCTGCATTCCATAATTCATCATGCGTTGTTGATGCCTCAAACTCTTGCGGGGAATAAACATATTCTCTTTCATCATTTCTATGTTCATTTAATGTCTTTTGTGACCAAGCATGAAAGCCCTCAAAAAAGTCATAATTTTCTTCATAAAAACAAAAGTTGTCCGCTAATTCTCTTCTAACAATCATCTCCTCCAAAAAAGCTTCTTTATCGACATCAGAGAGGTTTGAATTTTTTATTTCAAAAGCTACACGCTGAGGCGAAATTTGACCAAAATGAAAATACGGACTCATATTTGACAATTTGTGCAGATTTGGATTATTCCTTTTTTCATTATAATCAATTAATTGTGTTTTCAATTTTCCTAGAAGGTTTCTTGCATTTTTTTCACCCGGATTTATCCAGTCTACAGACTTCACGCTTCTATCTATGTTCATTGACTCTACAACTTGTTTCCAATTTATTTCAACGCTTGAAAAATCACTTTGTACAGGATGTCTCTTTAATTGAGGGATATCTGTTAAATATATCGGCAGTAATTTTTTTATTTTGGGCCTTATTGTATAAGCTGCATATTCTTTTTTTGGAGATGCATTCCAAACTGGAATTATATTATGGGTATCAACCTGGGTAATGGGAATAGTGGTATTCTTAACTACAGTTCTTAATCTTTTTGTATAAACTTTAAGCGGGCTAAAATCTGTAATTAAAAAACCTACTTTGTAATCCTCAATAAACTTAGAAATAGTCTCATTGGCTGGCCCACTTAATAAAAAGAATTGGATATTGAGTTTTTTCAAATCTTTATCCACTTCTTGAAGCCCATAAAATGAAAAACTATATTGCCTTACATTCGCATCTTGATATGAATTGTGATAATTAAAAACTACTATTAAGGGAACTTTATTCTCAATTGCTTTTTTTTGAGCTTCTAATAGAGCCCAATTATCACAAACTCTTTTGTCTCTTACCATCCAGTAGAGAACGCACTTGCCATTAAATGGCCCAGTTCTAATTTGACGCATTCTTCCCATATTTTCACCCATAATTAATTGAGGAAGTAAACTAAACTAGTTTGTTTAGCTCTTTGAACGTAATAAATGTTTTAGATATTGTATTAGAAATATTTGGCAAAAGCTCTATGCCTAACCCACCAAATATTACATCAACTTTCATTTTTTCGGATATTTCAAAAATAGAAGTCACTTGTTTTGCAGTCTTATTAATGTTGTCCCCAACAATTGACATACAGCATTGCATATTGCAGAGATAAAAAACAACAAGATCTATCTTTTTATTTTTAATCACTTTTTCAAGGTCTCCAAGCTCAGCATGCGAACCTGTATTAAAAACATTATAACCCTTATGCCTCAAAATGACTTCTGACATGACCACTCCTAAATCAGGTAGATTATCTTCAAAATTAACACATAGAGCATACTTACCATTAAGTGAACCATTTGGCTTGTGATCATTTAGAGATTCTGTAGCCCGTGTAATAATTTTTCTACTAATAAAAGCTTCAGTGTGAGATAAGTAACCTTCATGTAGTGCTTTTTCTACAATCATACTACCAGGATCAACAACTTGATCAAATAAAGTTTCTACATCAATATTATTCATGTAGGAACCAGAAATAATGGTTTTAACAGTCGCTTCATCAGACTCTATACTTGCATCTGCAAGCTTATAGCTCAGTTCAGATAAATTACCTTTTTTAATTAATTCAAAAATCTTTTTATGCTCGAAGTTTTCTAATACAACATTTTCACTTTTAGAAGCTTTTTTGTTAGAGCTGTAGTATTCTCTAACATTTTGCATAGTGAATTTTCTGTGACCTCCTGCAGTTTTATGGCAACCAATAGTGCCATTGTCAGTCCACCTCTTTAAAGTAGAGATGTTTATACCTATTATGTCTGATACTTCTTTAGAATTTAAATATTTCATTTCAGATAGTAATAAAAAAATGGACAAAAGGTAAAGGTTTTTTTGAGCGTTTTGAACTTTTTTTGATATAAAACATTTGAATACTTATCAAACAGTGAGTTAATTTATTACATGATAAAAATAATAATTACATTCATCTACCTAGCAACACTTTTAAATGCAGAAGATAAAAGTGACTATAAAAACATACCTCATTATGTTTGGGATTCAGACTCTTCTAATATAGGACCTGCAGAAATCTGGTTCCAAGATTGGACAGATTATATGAGATTATTTATAAAATCTACTAGCGGTACTGTATTGATTGAGAAGCACCCATATGCCAAAACTGATTTTGAAAAAAATTATTCGAACGCGAAAGATTTAACAAGGCCTACGTTCACTCAATTACTAGGTAACATTGAATGGACCGGTGAACAAGATTGGTCTGATAGCAAAATCAACACTTTCAACTGGGCCGTCGACAGAGATCAAAATTGGACTTACAAGGACAAACTTCTAAGTGGTTCAGCGAAAGTTGTCAATGATAAGTTGCATCTTAAAATTAAAGATTATGATACAATTATAATTGATGTGATTTCCAGATATAGAAAGTATAAGTGAAAATAAAAAATAAAATTTTTTTTGCTATTAAATACTTTTTTATAACGTTTTTTAAATGGTCTGTAGTTTCACTTATTTTAATTGGAGTGATTGTTATACCCTTTTATCTTTTTACAGTGTTGTTAAAATAAACTTTCAATAAAATTTTCAGATGTTTCGAATAGCCTCTTTTTTGAGGCATCATCTTTTTTATCAAACATTGAAACCATCATACTCATGCGAGGGTTTTTTCTAAAAAATTCTCTATTACGATCAACAAATCCCCAATAAAGAGAATCCCAAATGGGACACCAGTCGCCTTTTTTATAATCACTCATTTTTAAAATGTAATTACTTCCACTTATATATGGTTTTGTGGCTAATAAACCACCATCAGCAAATTGACTCATCCCATATACATTGGGGACCATAACCCAATCATAAGAATCAACAAACATTTCCATAAACCATTTGTAAACAGCATTTGGCTTAATACCTATTAATAACATCATATTCCCTAAAATCATTAACCGCTCAATATGATGAGCATAACCACTGTTTAAACATTTCTTGATAGTGTCATCTAAGGGCTCTATGCCTGTTGTTCCATCATAAAATGACTTTGGCATTGCTCTATTGTAATTCCAAAAATTTGAATTCCGCTGCTTGACACCATCAGCGACATATATACCTCGCATAAATTCTCTCCAACCAATTATTTGCCTAATGAAACCTTCCAGAGAATTCAGTGGAATAGAATTATTGGATGAAAAATCTAAAACTTGTTGTATAATCTCATTTGGAGTTATCAATCCGATATTTAAATAAGGAGTAATGATACTATGAAATAGGGTCGATTCATCTTTGACAATAGCATCTTCATAAGCGCCAAAGTTAATTAAACGTTCTTCCAGGAATGAATGAAAAGAATTCAATGCCTGACTTCTTGTAACAGGATAGTTAAAATTATCCATATTACCAAGATTGTTATTATAAAATGCACTGACCGAGTCTTCAGCCTGCACAAACTTATCATTTTGATACATAATCTGAGAAATTTTTGGCGATTCCATTGTTTTTGGAAAACGCTTCCTGTTCTCATGATCAAAACTCCACTTTCCGCCAACAGGAGTTCCATCATCATTCATTAGAATGTTATATCTTTTACGCTGTTTCTTATAAAAGGCAGCCATAAAATGTGACTTCTTATTAGTAAAATGATCAAAGACGTCTGATTCTTCTAGCATAAAACCTGGTGTATCATATTTATATGATTTAATGGATAGACTATTAATCGAGTGGTCTAGTCTTTTAGTAATTGTGTAATCAACTGGGTCACAATAATGAACTTCATTGATATTGTTTTTTTTAAAAAATGAATCAAAATAGTTCTCTCCAATTAATTCTTTTTCAGTAACTAATTGGACATCATATCCCCTTTCAACCAACTCACTTCTATAGTAATCTGTGGAAAGAATATGAAGAAGAATTTTATTTTTATGAAACCGAACTGGATATTTTTTATCATTAAAAAATAAAGGGTCTCTGATAATAAAAGTCTTACGACTTCTTTTTAATGCACTTGAGCTCGAAAATAACTGATGAGGAAAAATAATTGTAGCATCCAAAATTCAATACCTTTAAGTATTAATTACTATAAACTTTGAATAATTTCAGAACTTAAAGGACTAGTATTGCTTCCAAAGGATTTGATTAAATTTCCATTTTCATCAATTAGGTATTTGTAAAAGTTCCACCTAGGTTTTGAATCATTCCACCCATTTAGCTCACTGGTTGACAACCATTCATAAATTGGATGGATAGGCTTGCTTTTAATGTTTATTTTGCTCATTACTGGAAATTTTACATTGTAATTAGATTCGCAAAACTGAGCAATTTGTTTGTCTGTTCCAGGTTCTTGAGAACCGAAATCATTACAAGGGAAAGCAATGACTTGTAGCTTATCTCCGTACTGATCTTGTAA
>CAJQGZ010000105.1 GCA_905478065.1 uncultured bacterium
CCATCATAACCTTTTACGCGAGCAAAAATTTTGTCACTTTCAATCCCAATTTTTTTAAGTGGCTCATGCCCTTCCAATATTATGAGTATTATATCGCCAACTACTTCTTCAATGTTCATCATATTCATTGCATAAATTAATGTATTATAGCTTAATAGTAATTATACAAAATTAGTATTTAACTGTTTTTTAATAGTTCTATAAACTTTTCTTCGGACAATATAGTTATAGACATATTTTTTGCCTTTTCAACTTTTGAACCTGCATTTTTACCAGCAACTAAATGGGTCGTGTTCTTTGTTAAACTACTCTTTGTCTCTCCCCCCGCATCTTCAACGCTTTTTTTTGCATCATTCCTATTCATTAGCTCAAGCGTTCCCGTAAATGCAAAAATTGTTTCGCTTAAATGGTTTGAAAGGCTCTTTTTAGGTTTGATGATTTGTACACCACTAGATAAACAATTTTTAACCGAGGATTTATTTTCATCATTTTTCCAAAAAGAGACTATTGATTTAGCTACTATTTCACCAATTTCATCTAAATTGATTAATTCTTCTTCTGTTGATTCTATAAAATTATTTAAGTCTCCAGCATATTTTTTTTCTAATATTTTAGCCGTATGCTCTCCAACATTTCGAATGCCTAGGGCATATACAAATCGAGAAAACGATGTATTTTTTGACGCATTAATTGATTCAATTATGTTTTGTGCAGATTTTTCACCTAGTCCTTCAAGGTTTGATAATTTTTCTTTATCAATTGTAAAAATTTCATCGATCTTTTTAATTAAATGGCTATCAATTAGTTGTTCAATAATTTTTATACCGAGTCCCTCGATATTCATTGCCAACTTTGAGCAGAAATGTTGGATTCTCCCTTTGAGTTTTGCGGGGCAACTAGAATTTAGGCACCTTGTTATCGCTTCATCTTTTAATTTTACTGCTGGTTGAGAACATGTTGGGCATGATGAGTCAATTTGAAATTTTGGTGAGTTTTTATTTTCACGATTTACTACTTTTACAATTTTTGGGATAACGTCCCCAGACCTTTCAATTAGAACGCTATCACCAATCCTAATATCTTTTCTATTTATTTCATCTTGATTATGTAAAGTAATATTAGTGACGGTTACGCCTGAAACATAAACAGGTTTTACTTTCGCAACGGGAGTCAAAGCGCCAGTTCTACCTACTTGCACAGATATATTAATTATTTTACTAGTTACTTGTTGAGCCTTAAACTTCCCAGCGATGGCCCAGCGTGGTGACCTACTTCTTGAACCTGCTTTCTCCCGCTCAATATATTTATTGAGTTTAAAAACAGTACCGTCGATTTCATAATTAAGATTATTTCGATTTAATTCTAAAGCATTGTGATAGTTTATTATATTTTTAGTTCCAGTAACTTTTTTTATCATTTTGTTTACAGGTAGCCCAAGGCTTTTAATATGTATTAAAAAATCTTCATGAGTTTGATAGTCTTTTCCTTTAATGACACCTGGTTCATAACAATTTATAGATAATGGTCTTTTAGCAGTTATCTTCGCATCTAGTTGCCTCAAACTTCCTGCAGCGGCATTTCTAGGGTTTGCAAAAACTTGTAAACCTTGCTCTAATTGATATTTATTTAAATTGTTAAATTCATTTTTTTTTATGAAGACTTCGCCTCGGACTTCTAATAAACTTGGAAAATCAGAGCCTAAAAGTTTCAAGGGTATAGATTTAATTGTTCGAAGGTTTTGAGTTATGTCTTCACCCTCAAAACCATTACCTCGTGTTAAACCCTTTATGAAAATACCATCTTGGTATATTAATTCGACACCAATACCATCTAGCTTAGGTTCTGCCATATATTCGATTTTTGATTCTGTCTCTAGCAGTTTTTTAATTCTGTCGTTGAATAAAGACAGTTCTTCATTATCCATTGCATTTGAAAGAGAGAGCATTGGCGTGCGGTGTGCTACAGTTTCAAACCCTGCTAGTGGTTTTGCACCAACTCTCTGAGTTGGTGAATCTTTATCTATTAAAGTAGGGTTTTCGTCCTCTAATTTTTGTAGTTTTTTAAATAGGTCATCCCATTCTTTGTCGGAAATAATTGGATTATCTAAAACGTAATAGTGATAATTATGCTTTTCTAAAGAAAGTTTTAGTTCATTCAATTTATCTAGAATAGTCTTCATTGGTTCAATCGTTTTTTTTGCTCGTAATATTGTAATGGGTCAATGAAGTTTTTTTGAATGGGCACTAAAATATTTTCTTTATTTACCGGCGCTCCATAGATTTTACCATCTGTCGTTCGCACAGCAAAAAAATAATCGATTGAGTTTCCAGGAAAATCTTTTATGTTAACCTTATATTTATAAAGCCCACTTTCTCCATCAAGAAGAATTTCTCTATATGTTTTCATGCTATCAGTTTTGAAAAATAGGAGCACAGATATAATTATTGATTCGCTTAACTCCGTTACTAGCGACAATTCAAATGGGCGTCCAATAAAAAGTGGTTCAGGCGGACTATGAAAAAGTTTTATGTCTTTAATGTATTCAAGGTGAAGTTCATTTCTTATTTGGTCATTTGGCCTTTGTGAAAATAAATGTTGTAAAGAAATAAAGTATATAATAAGCGCTAATTTTTTTAGCATAATTTCCCATCAATACTGTGGTAATTCATTTTCAGTTTGTCAATTTGTTTTTCTTTTAAATTGTACACTGTACATGTGTCATAAGGGTTTGCATAAATGTGAAGGGTTATGACAGGTTTATTGCTACAGTTTTCTATTGAATGAATATCTGCTGGTCCATCTAGATAGCCTTCTGATGCAGTAATTTTTTCTTCAAGACTGAGTTTTAAGGGAGCTAAAGATTTAATTGAGTAGTTACTAATTTTTAAGCTCCCGTTAATCACTTTAAACCAGCATTTTTCTCCCTCGTGCCCATGTATAGGCGCCATTTGATTCGGTAGCCAGCATAATAAGATTATTTCAAAATCATCATTTCTAAATATTCTATTTCTTGTATACATAGATTTACTAAAGTGAGAATATTTTTTTATGATATTTTCTTGAATATCACTATTCAAAATAGTTGATGAAACGTCTTTTACTGGGAAGTCATAAAGACTATGTTTTTTTAGTTGGCTAATTAATGATTTCATTACTCTTTTCCATATTAAAAGTAGACCAATTTTCTATTTTTCTTTGCGTAATGCTATTACTTAAACAATCTTTCATCCAAGCACTTTTAGTTATTTCACTTTTGATAAAATATTTGATGGCACAACTAGCATCGCTTTCATAACTAGAAGGCACATCTAGTTCGTTGTTATGAGCAAGTATGATGAATTTAGAAATTGTCTTCTTTGAATATTGTCCAACTTCGGATAGTGCATTCATTGCTTCAAAAATATAGTTTATATTGTTAGAGTTCAATTCAATTTCTAGTTGAAGAACGATTCCTTCTTTATTTTCATAAAAATGTATTCCAAGTACCTCTAAAGTAGATGTATTTGAGTTATACTTATAATCGAGAATCGTTTTAATCTGTTTTTCACTATATATGGGCTTTATATCTGCTGCATATGGAGAACAGAGTAGTATTAATATTGTTAAAATAACGTTCATTTTTTTTGTTTACTTATTAATATTATACCAAACAATAAAAGTAAACATACGAAAAGAACGGATGTTTTCTGAATTTTTTTCTTTGAGGTTACCACAGAACTAGCATGTAAATCATAGTTATCAGCCAATAATGAATCTAATCCGAATTTCCAAATTAAGGTGTCTGCATTCATTGACATCGCATTGCCGGAGATTGCTTCACCCGGTAATAATAATTTTATTATAAAGTTATCATCTTTTAATCCCAGAGAAGATTTTAAGCGATCTTCATGCGCTTTCATTTTTTTCGATAAAGATGTTGAAAACTTTTGACTTACTTTGAATGGTCTCAATGTATTGTGAATGAAAACAGTTCTATTATCTTGAATATTTTTCAATTCATCAAAAGTTGAAACTCTAGAGAATGAATTTTTAAAGTGATTAACCAATCTAGGTCTATTTATTTTTTCATCTTTGTAAATGTCATTTGCTTCTAAATCAGTAAGCGCTTTATCTATAATTACTGTTAATGCTTCTGGTAACCATAAAAGACTATCTAATTTATTATTCATTATTGCGTTGTAAAGAATTGGGTACTCATTTTGTATATTTCTGCCAATAAACCTCATTTTAAAACTATTTATTTTTGAAATAGATTTAATTTTTTGTTGAAAATTAAAATCAAAGCCTAAACTATGTTTTGGATTGAAATTAAACATTGAATCTTTTATAACTAGATGAGATATAGTTTTCCAAACTGAGTCAGTTTTAATTAATTCATATGAGCTATTTTTATTATTAAAAGGTGGGTGCTTAAAATCATTATCGAGTATATCTGTAGAATCTCCAATACTTGTAATCCTCAAGTATGTTTTGCCATCCGGTAGTATTTGAATAAAAATTTCGTTCTCGACACAAGACATGCTTGTAAAAATAATTAATAATATGGAGAATTTTATTTTCACGTTACAATATGAATTTACGAAGTAATTATTTATTAGGGGAGTTGCGCAAATCATATAATTAATGTTATTTTTATATATGCTTATAAACTTATTGAGAAGCACTACCCTTGCCATTTTATTATTTGTTCCTCAATTATTTTCTCAAAAAACAGATCAACATACTTTCATTGTTAATACTGATCATGGTTTTATTGACTATGCTAATAGAATAATTGTTTGTAGGGGGACATCTGAAATTGAAGAAAAAACTCCAGTAGATAACTCATTAAAACTTGTAGCAAAAAATTTAAAAATAGCAAAAGCTGAGGCTAGAACAATAGCCCGGTCAAACTTAATAGAATTAATGAAGCAGGTCAACTTTGATGGGCGTTCAGTTGGTGAATTGATGGATGATGAACCTCTTATTGAAAGCAGATTAGAAGGCCTAATTGGAAGTGCTTACCAGCAAGGTGAAATAGAATATTTAGAAGGTGACAAAGTTGCTATAGCGTTAGCGGTCAGGATGTCTGGATTATCAGAAATACTTACAGATATAGAAGGATACAAATCAGACAACATGAATCCTGCTTACTTAATGACCAGTGCTGCTATTCCTAAAAGTCAGCGAATATCTGGAATTGTAATTGACGCTCGAGAGCATGCAGTAGATCCATCCATGAGCCCAGAGGTAATTGATATGCAGGGCAACTTAGTTTATGGAACTATAAGTTATTCTCGTTCAAAAGCCGTTAACCGTGGCCCGGTTGGATACGCTTACTCAATGGATGATAGGAATGTTAGTCAGCGTGTAGGTAGTAACCCGCTTTTCATTGAAGCCGTTGGATCATTAGACGATGATATTTACATAACGAGCATGGATGCAAATAAAGTAAGAACGGCAGAAAAGAGTTTTGGCGTATTATCGAACTGTCGAGTTATGCTCTTGCTGCAATAGATGAAAGAGTTTTACTTTTATAAATCGAAAAAATATAATATTAGTTCATAATTGAACGGTCATTCATTTTTTGAGTGACCGTTTTTTTTTGCTATTTTAGAAGAATAATTTAGATTAAGTCATGACAAACAGATCCGCAGTTTTAGTTCTTCAAGATGGAACAATATTTGAAGGATCTTCTTTTGGTGCAATCGGTAAAACGATTGGTGAAGTTTGTTTTAATACAAGCATTACAGGTTACCAAGAAGTCCTAACTGATCCATCATATTCAAAGCAAATAGTCACAA
>CAJQGZ010000106.1 GCA_905478065.1 uncultured bacterium
AATTGCAAGCAAGTAGTATAGATAAACCTCAAATAATTGTTGAGGACACTAGAAAAGCAGCATCTATAATTTCATCTCGTTTTTACGATAACCCTTCAAAAGAAATAATTATAATTGGGATCACCGGCACTAACGGTAAGACTACTACTTCTTATATAATTAAAGAATGCTTAAACCAAGCTGGCCTAAAGACTGCACAAATCGGCACTACAGGTATCATTGCAGATGGGTACAAACAAGTAAAAACACTTACTACACCTGATGCTATAACTCTTCAAAAGTTACTACGCACTTTGGTAAAGCAAAGCTTTTCCCATGTTGTTATGGAAGTATCATCTCATGCAATAGAACAATTCAGAGTTCAAAACATAGATTTTAATATAGTCGTATTTACCAACTTAAGTGAAGAGCATCTTGACTACCATGGTAATATGGAAAATTATTTTCATGCTAAATCAAAATTACTTGATTTATTAAATCATAAAACCGGATTAGCAGTTATTAACTCCGATGATACCTATGGTGAAAGACTACTTGAAAGCACGAGAAAACCAACTCTAGCTTTTTCAAAACATAATACTAAGGTATTACATTTTGATAATCTTAATTCTGAAGACAGTAAAATTTTAGGTGCGATATCCACTGAAGGGACATCGTACGATATAAACTCGGAGCTTATAGGTGATTTTAATAAAGAAAACATACTGGCTTCTGTTTCCGTATTGCATGCATTAAAAATTCCTAAGACTGCAATAGAGATTGGTATAAAAAAATGCAAAAATATCCCAGGAAGACTTGAAGTATATAAACTTAAATCTGGCGCAAAAGCGGTAATCGATTATGCTCATACACCTGATGCTTATAAAAAAATATTGAGCACATTAAAAAGTGTACTTAAAGAAGAAAACAAACTGTATATAGTTTTTGGCGCTGGAGGCGATAGAGATCGAAATAAAAGGTCTCATATGGCAACAATCGCAGAAAAATACTGTGAAAAATGTTTTATAACTCCAGATAACCCTAGATATGAAAATTTAAAAATCATAAATAATGACATCATTTCAGGCTTCAGAAAAAAATGTTATACAATACATAAAGATAGAAAAAAAGGGATCAAAAATGCTATTCAATTAGCAAAAAAAGGTGACATCATTGCAGTGCTTGGTAAAGGAAATGAGGAATATCAGGATATAAAGGGGAACCATTTCTTTCATTCTGATAAAAAAATTATAATGAAAATGCAATGAGAATAAACTTTCAAGATTATAATAGTATACATCCGATTATAAAAACGGTTACAGGCCATGACTTAGTTGGTCAAATAAAAGGTATTACCACTGACAGCCGAAAAGTAATCGAGGGTGATTTATATATTGCCCTTGAAGGTGCTATAAATGACGGACATAACTACCTAAAAGAAGTCGACGAACTAAATGCAACAGCTGTTTTAATAAATCAACATAAGAGGTCAAGTAATCTAAAAGCTCAAAAAATCGAAGTAAAGGATACAAAAAAAACTCTTGGGTATATAAGCAAAGAATGGAGGAAAAAATTTGATATTCCTGTCATTGGAATAACAGGCTCAAATGGAAAGACATCAACAAAAGATTTATTATACCATGTACTTAAAAAAAAATATAATATTCATTTAACTCGAGGTAATTACAATACATCAATTGGTTTGCCTTTAACTTTACTGGAGATCAACAAAAGTCATGAAATATCGATCGTTGAAATGGGGGCAAATCAAACTGGAGACATAGAATATCTATGTGAATTATCCAAACCAACGCACGGTCTGATTACAAATGTGTCTTCAGCGCATCTAGAGGGATTTGGCAATATAGATAATATTATAAAAACCAAAAGCGCATTATTCGAAGCATTAAAAAACGGTGTTTCTTTCGTTAATTATGCTGATAATAAAGTAAAGAAGGCCCATAATATTGGTCAAAAAATCACGTATGGCTTAAATGAAATATGCGACTTTCCTGCTAACATTCATCACGATAAAGATGGCTCAATAATTTTAACTATATCTTCTCAGGAAATTCATACTCGATCACAAAATCTATCATTCGCAAAAAATATAATTGCAGTTGCTTCTGTCGCTATCACGTTGGGAATAAAGTGGAGTCATTTCCAAGATAGAATATTATCTTATAAACCTCCAAAGGGGCGCTGTGAAGTATCAAAATATGATAAAATTACGGTAATTGATGACACATACAATTCTAACCTAGAATCTTGCTCGGCAGCTATTGATTATCTTAAAGCATTTTCTGGTAATGGGCGACGAATAGTAGTATTGGGCGACATGCTTGAACTTGGAGATGCTTCGGAAGAGCAACATAGGAATATCGGCTATAAATGTTCTTCTTCAAACTTAGATGCGGTCTTCACTTTTGGAGAAAATGCTTTTTTTATAAAAGAATCTGTAAAAGGTATTAAAAAAAATCATCATTTTGAAATACGTAAAGATTTGATTAATTCACTAAAACTAGAATTGAAGGAAAACGACAAGGTTTTATTCAAAGGCTCAAGAGGAATGAAAATGGAAGAAATAATTGAAGGAGTTTTCGGAGAGTAATGTTAACGAGATACTTCTTACAATTTAAAGAGAATATAAGCATTTTTAATTTATTTGAATATTTGACCTTTAAAATTGCTTTATCTGCAATTACTGCTCTATTAATATCATTTATAATTGGTCCTATTGTTATTAAAAAACTTAAAAAATATCAAATTGGTGAAGAGATAAGAACTAATGGACCAAAATCACATTTAGCAAAAAAGGGTACGCCAACCATGGGAGGAGTGATAATTATATTTGCTTCCCTCCTTCCAACCCTATTTTTTTCTGATTTAAATAATACAATGGTTATTATCGTTATACTATCAACATTATGGATGGGTGCAATTGGGTTCATCGATGACTATTTAAAGATTATTATTAAAACTAAATCTGGTATGGTTGCTCGCTATAAACTCTTAGGACAAATCATTCTAGGTGGAATAATTGCTTACATAATAATAAATAGTAGCGATTTTAGTGGTTTTAATACAAAAACAACGATCCCATTTTTTAAGAATTTTGAGTTTGACTTTGGCCTCTTTTATCCTATCGTGGTGATTCTAGTTATTACTGGGTCATCAAATTCAGTTAATCTTACAGATGGCTTAGATGGTTTAGCTATCGGTCTACTTGCGATCTGTTTTACTGTTTTTACAGCTATTTCTTATATATCAGGTCGGATAGATTTTTCGGACTATCTTAACATATTATACCTGCCCAGTGCAGGTGAGTTAAGTATTTTCTCAAGCGCAGTAGTTGGAGCCTGTCTGGGGTTTTTATGGTTTAATGCCTCCCCTGCCGAGATTTTTATGGGCGATACTGGATCCTTATCATTAGGAGCTGCTTTAGGTACCTTGTCTATCTTACTTAAAAAGGAGCTTCTACTTTTTATAATTGGCGGCGTGTTTGTGATGGAAACATTATCAGTAATAATCCAAGTGTCTTATTTCAGATATACTAAATATAAACATGGAAAAGGTGAACGTTTTTTTAAAATGGCACCCATTCATCATCATTTTGAATTATCCGGTATTCATGAAAGTAAAATTGTAATAAGGTTCTGGATTATTGGAATTCTGCTTGCTCTATTATCATTAGCTACATTTAAGGTTAGGTAAGAATGTCTTTTAATATAGCCAATAAAAAAATTACAATAATAGGTTTACAAAAAAGTGGCGTCGCTGCAGCACAATTAGCATCCATGAATGGTGCAAATGTGTTTGTTAGTGATCTTATTGAAAATGAGATCACCAAAAAGAATTACATAAAATTAACTGATAATAAAATCAAATGCGAAATTGGAAAACATACTGATCGAATATTTGAATCTGAATTGTGGGTTGTTTCACCAGGGGTTCCTAAAAATATAAAAATTATTAAAAAAGCACAATTTTTAGGCATTAAGATTATAGGAGAAATTGAATTTGCAAATATGTTTACCAATTTGCCTATAATTG
This sequence comes from uncultured bacterium, assembly GCA_905478065.1. GTDB lineage: Bacteria > Fidelibacterota > Marinisomatia > Marinisomatales > UBA1611 > TMED80. Next base: position 4,033 of record CAJQGZ010000106.1, read on the forward strand.
CGGTTACTGGTTCAAATGGAAAGTCAACTACTGTTAGCATTATATATGATATATTAAAAAATAGCAAATATGAACCAATCTTAGCTGGAAATATAGGAATTCCGTTTTCCAGTGCAGTAAAAGAATTAAATCAAAAATTAATCAAAGGAAACATTTTCATCCTTGAAGTTTCTAGTTTTCAATTAGAGTTTATTGATCAGTTTCATCCTTACATTAGTCTTTTTTTAAATATATCTCCAGATCATTTGGATCGACATAAAAATATGGCAGAGTATGTTCGTACAAAACTAAGTATGGTGAAAAATATGACTAATGATGATTTTATTATTTTTAATAAAGAAGATGAATCTTTAAACACTTATTTTAAAAATTTTAGTGTTAAGACAATAGCCTACGGCTTAAAAAGCGACAATAAATTTTTTAGCATCAGAAATTCAACACTGTATGATAGCAATAATGAACCTTTTTTGGAACTCAGAAAAATTCGTCTGAAAGGTCAACATAATTTATCTAATCTTATTGCCTCAGCTACAATAGCAAAAATATTGAATATTGATGGAGATTCAATTAAGAATACCATGAAAAATTTTGAAGGTATTGAGCATAGGCTCGAATTTATTCGAAAATTTAGTGACGTCATTTACATAAATGATTCAAAAGCAACAAACCTGTCTTCTGTTATTGCTGCACTAAATAGTTTTGAAAGTCCTATAATTCTCCTATTGGGAGGTAAAAATAAAGATTCAAATTTCCGGCAACTTCTTCCACATACTAGACGTCATGTAAAGCATATAGTATCATTTGGAGAAGCCGGGGGGGAGATTGCTGCCGCATTAGGGGATGCGGTAAGACTCAAAAAAACAAGTAGTCTTAGTCAAGCGGTGGCGTCTGCCCATAAAGTAGCCAGCCCTGGTGATGTTGTTTTAATGTCACCGGGCTGTGCTAGTTTCGATCAGTTCAAGAGTTTTGAACAGCGTGGAACCAAGTTTAAAGAGCTAGTAAATAGGCTATAATTAATTAAATGAGACTTAATATATCAATTCAACAATATGATAGGCCTTTGCTTTTCGTTTGCCTTTTTTTATGCGCATTCGGAACAATTATGCTCTACAGTGCAAGTTGGAATGAATCATTTGTTCGTTCAGGTGGTTCTACAGATTCATTGTTCCTAAGAGGTCATCTAATACGAATGGTCTTAGGTTTTTGTTGCATGCTTGCTTTTTTATTAATCGATTATCGTAGTTTAAAATTAATAGCTCCATATTTATTAATATTCTCGATTCTACTACTAATGTGTACCAAAGGCTATCATCTAATACTAGGTAATACAAGACCTGCTAGGTGGTTAAGTATTGGTTCGTTCTCTGTTCAGACATCTGACATAGCTAGATTGTCACTAATTATTTTTTTAGCATATTATTTAGATCAACTAAAGTTACAAATTAAAAATTTTAAATCAGGATTCTTGCCTTGTATTTCTGTTATTGCATTAATGATGACATTAATTGTTATTCAACCTGATTTTAGCACAGCGCTAATAATCGGTTCAATTGGTGTAATTATTTTATTTATCGCTGGTGCAAAGATAAAACACATTGTTTTTTCAACTTTACTAGGATTTGTAATGAGTATTCCCATTGTTTACTTTAAACCTTATAGGTTAGCTAGAATTCTCTCCTTTTTTGATAAAACTGATATAAAGGAAAGTGGATACCAAGCTCATCAAGCATTGCTTAGTTTAGGTAATGGGGGTTTATTTGGCGTAGGCTTAGGTAATAGTGTCGAAAAAAACCACCTCCTCCCTACGCCACACACAGATTTTATTTTTTCAATAATTGGAGAAGAATTAGGCTTATTTAGAGGGACACTGCCACTTTTAATAGCATTTTTATATATTTTTTACAGAGGAATAAAAATATCCCAAAAATGCACTGACCCATTTGGAATTTTATTGGCAACTGGATTTAGTATAAATATAGTTCTATATGCTTTTGTAAATGCTTCAGTTGCAACCGGTCTTTTTCCTGTTACAGGATTACCAATGCCAATGATTAGTTATGGTGGATCTGGATTATTAATAAATATGGCAATGATTGGAATATTATTAAACATAAGCCAAGCGAAAAGAAGTATAAGTGGTGGCCTAAATTGGAGAAATTTCAATTTTGGATAAAATTAGAATAATTATAGCTGGTGGAGGTACCGGGGGTCACTTATTCCCCGCAATTGCAATTGGAGAAGAAATAAAAGAACGTATACCTGATGCTGAGATACATTTTATAGGTTCAACATTTGGTTTAGAATCAAAAGTATTTCCGGTAAAAGATTTAATACACACATTACTACCTATAAGAGGATTGCAGAGGAGTATAAATATTCGAAATATTTTAAAAAATCTATCACTCCCTTTTAGAATAATTAGATCTTTTATAAAAGTGCGTTCCATTTACAAAGATTTCAACCCAGGATTGGTAATTGGAACTGGTGGATATGCTAGCGCAGTGCCTTTATTTGTTGCCGTAACAAAAAATCCAAAAATTCCAATTATTTTGCAAGAACAAAACTCTTCCCCAGGATTAACAACTAGATGGTTTGCCAAGAAAGCAAGCTTAATTTGTTCTGCTTTTAATGTTTTAAAGGATGTTTCTGAAAATGAAGTCATTTTAACAGGCAATCCAATTAGAAGTACTATTTTAAATGGTAAAAAAAAATTAGCAATTAAAGATTTTAATCTTTCAGAAAATAAAAAAACTATTTTCATTTTTGGTGGAAGTCAAGGGTCAAGATTCTTGAATAATTCTCTTTTGAAAATTTTACGAAAAATCAACTTTAAAAATATTCAAATAATATGGCAAACAGGTGATAAAGATTTTCGGAAGTATAAATCTTTTATAGACAATAACTTGAAAATAGTTCCATTTATTAATGATATGGCAAGTGCTTACGCGATTTCTGACTTGGTCATTTGCCGAAGTGGTGCACTTACATTATCTGAACTAACAGCATGTGGAAAACCGAGTATTTTGATTCCTTTTGCAGCCGCAGCTGGAAACCATCAACTTAAAAATGCAACGACCTTAAAAAAGAATAAGGCTGCAGTTATAATAGAAGAGAAAGATTTGAGCACTCAAATATTATTGTCAAATATTAATAATCTTATAAACAATGATGTAGCGTTAAAAAAAATGTCAGAAGCTTCTAAAAAGCTAGGAAATCCTAATGCTACTAAAGTAATAGTAGATAGTCTAGTTGAAAGAAATTATTTTGTTTAAAAAAGCAAAACGAATCCACTTTGTTGGAATTGGTGGAATTGGTATGAGTGGCATAGCAGAATTATTGCTGAACCTGAAATTTGATATTACAGGTTCTGATATAAATCAATCACAAAATGTAAAAAGGCTTGAATCGAAAGGAATTAAAGTATCAATAAACCACAGTGCTGATAATGTTAAAAATGTTGATGTTGTAGTTTATTCAAGCGCTGTAAAACACAATAATCCTGAATTGATTGCTGCACATGAAAAGAATATTCCGGTAATTAGAAGAGCTGAAATGCTCGCACAATTAATTAGTTTAAAACAAACAAGTATTGCAGTAGGTGGAACACACGGAAAAACAACAACCAGTTCAATGATTGGAATGGTACTTGAAGAATCTGGATATGATCCTACATTAGTAGTTGGGGGTCTAGTAAGCAATCTTAATAGTAATGTGAAACTAGGATTTGGTGATATAATTGTTGTTGAAGCGGATGAATATGACCGTAGCTTTCTAGCTTTAAACCCTACTATCGCTGTTGTGACAAATTTAGAATTAGAGCATACAGATTGTTACTCTGATTTAGAAGATTTAGAAAAAGCTTTTTTACAATATTGTAATTCAGTTCCTTTTTATGGAGAAGTTATTTTATGTGCTGATTCACCATCATTAATGAAAATTGCAAAAAATATCAAAAAACCTATAGTAACCTATGGTACTTCAACCGCTGCAGACTTTAGAGCAGTTAACATTAAGTACAAAGCTGGAAAAAGCTTTTACAATTTAGTACACAACGAAATAGACTTTGGACAGGTCATAATTAATGCACCCGGGAATCACAATGTGTTAAACTCATTGTCAGCAATTGCTCTAGGGATAGAATTAAATATTCCATTTGACAAACTAAAAAGTGGTATAAATAATTATAGCGGTGTCAGGAGACGGTTCGATATAAAAGAAAATAATAGCGACATCATGGTAGTAGATGACTATGCGCATCATCCCACAGAGGTATACGCAACCATTACTGCTGCAAAAACAGGTTGGAAGAAAAAAATTGTTTCAGTTTTTCAACCTCATTTATTTACAAGAACTAGAGATTTTTACAAGGAGTTTGCAGAGTCTTTATTTCAATCAGATTACATAATAATTACTGAGATATACCCTGCGAGGGAGGAGCCAATTAACGAAATAAGCTCCCAACTAATTGTTAATGAGCTAAAGCGTTTAGGTCATCAAAACATAAATTATATTGATAACCTAACTGAATTGAATGGTATACTAGATAACCTGGGACTAGATAATCATATGGTAATAACGATGGGCGCCGGAGATATCTGGAGATTTAATGATAAATACAACAATCATCTTATCAAAAAAAACCAAGCGTCTAAGCTATGAATTTAAATAAATTAAAATCTCGGTTTGATTGCGACATATTAATCAATGAAAGAATGTCAAATCACACATCTTATGGCATAGGCGGGTCAGTTTTAGCCTACATAAGGCCAAATAATAAAAATGACCTTATAAAAATAATAAAAATGATGAATGAGAAAAATCATAAGACGTATTATTTAGGTTCTGGTTCTAATTTGCTAGTAAACGATAAAAATATAAATGCTTTTGTCATTACCACTGCCAGAGCAATAAAAGACCTAAAAATCACAAATAACATAATACATGCTGATTCAGGAGTAATGCTTGGAAAACTTGTAAAAGAATCTATGAAACATAAGTTGACAGGCCTAGAAAGCCTTGCTGGCGTACCAGGAACTCTTGGAGGAGCTTTAAAAATGAACGCAGGTGCATGGGGCTCCGAAATTTCAAATTATTTAACCTCAGTTGAAATTGTTGATATCAATGGAAGTGTTAAAACACTTAAACCAATAGATTTAAATTTTGGATACAGAAGCTCATCTTTCAGCTCTGAATATTTTATTCTTTCAGCACAATTCAAATTAAAATCATCAAGTAAAGAAAATATAAAAATTAAAAAAGCAAAAGCTAGTGACGGGCGCAAAAAGACACAGCCACTTAAATACAGATCGGCTGGGAGCGTTTTTAAAAATCCTCGCTCAAATTTAGCAGCAGGTTTCCTTATAGAAAAATCAGGTTTAAAAGGAACTAAATATGGTGATGCAGAGATATCAACTCATCATGCAAATTTTTTTATAAATCATGGGAATGCTAAAGCTAGTGACGTTGCATTTCTAATTAGACTAAGTAGAAAAACAGTCTATGAAAAATATGGAATAATGCTAGATCTCGAATTAAGAACAATTGGTTTTAATAATAATAACTTATTTCCAAATGCCTAAAAAAAATACAAACAAAAACTATTTTATAATTTTGTCAAAATTTATAATAATTAGTTCTCTGATGGCTTTTATTATATGGATGTCAATATCATGGGGGAACTCTAAAAAACCATTCTATGAATCATCAGTTATTGTAAATGGTGCTAGTGCCATTAACGACACTACCTACCTTTCCTATATAAATCAAATGACTGGACAAAAAGTGAATGATTTATCTAAGAAGAGACTTATAAATGCGCTTGTAACTCACCCATTTGTCCATGTGGCAAGAGTAAGTAACCGTTATCCAAGCAAACTAATTATAGATATAAAGGAACGAAAGCCTTTCGCTCTTCTAAATAAAGACCCAATGGTAATTCTAGATCAAAACTGTTATGTGCTTCCAGATATCAATAATCTGGAAAAATATGATATTCCTGTATTATCGAAGTTTAATAAGGATAATAAACTTTATCCACATGGCGAGAAGTCATTATCTATTAAAGTTCAAAATACTATATCATGGCTGAGCTCTCTACATGATAAATATCCAAATTTTTATTATGATATTTCTGAAATTTTATTAGAAAATGGAGATGAAATAGTTATTATTCTTAATGAAAACCCAACAAAAATATTTTTAGGTAATTCCAATACATTAAAGAAGATTGCAATTTTAAAAAAATTTGAAGAAACAATTCTTAATACAAAAAAAATCACTGATTATGCATACCTTGACATAAGGTACAACAATCAATTAATAGCAAAAGAATTTTAACAAAAAGATGAATAATAGTGTAGATAATGAAATAGTTGCAGGTTTAGACATTGGATCAGAAAACATATTTTGTTCTATTGGCTCAATTGATAAAGATAATTCAAGCATCAAACTGCTTGGGTTGGGGATTGCCCCCGTTCTCGATAGCTTTAAAAAAGGATCAATTACGAACCGTAATTCCCTAATTGAGCAACTTGAGATAGCAGTAAATGAAGCAGAGGTAATGGCGGGAAAAAAAATCAATAGTGCATATATGGCTATAACTGGTGATCACATAAGATGCATGAACACTCAAGGTGCAATTGCCTTAAACAGAAACAAAACAAATGGTTCAAATGATAACAAACCAATATCAGTATATGATATTCAAAGAGTACTAGAACTCACTCAGGGCATTGCCCTTCCGCCAGATAGGGATATCTTACATACTATTCCTCAAGAGTTTATAGTTGACACATTAGAAAAGATAGATAATCCGATTGGCTTAACTGGGAAAAGATTAGAAGGGCATGTTCACCTTGTAACCGCTTCTACAACAGCAATGAAGAACTTAATAGAATCAGCCGAAGAATTAGGTATAAACATCAACGGTCTAGTTTTCAAACCTCTAGCATCTGCAATGCCAGCACTAACAAAAGATGAGATAAAACTTGGCGTTTCTATTATCGATATAGGATCTACTACAACGAGTATTGCAGTTTACAATGAAGGATCAATTCGACATTCAGCGGTAATCCCAATTGGTTCATCAAGTATAACAAATGACATAGCCGTTATGCTAAGAATAAGCATCGAAAAAGCGGAAGAAATAAAAATTAAGTATGCATCTGCAAAATCGTCCCTAAGTTCAGAAAAACTTGAATTTGAAGTACCTTTAAATGAAGAGAGTCAAATGATATCTGAAAATGAATTATCTCAGTATGTTGAAGCAAGAATGGAAGAAATTTTTCAGTTGGCACATAATGAAATTAAAAGAGCGGGTATAGATAGCAACCTAACATACGGAGTAGTGTTAACCGGTGGAGGCGCTCAATTAAGAAATATCATTCCATTAGCAAATGAACTATTAAATATGCCAGTAAGGCTAGGCAAGCCAGAAAACTATTTAAGCGGCAATAAAGATTTTGCAGATGACCCTGTTCATTCAACTGCTCTGGGACTATTATTATGGCCTTTATTATCAAACGAACAAAAGACATTACAACATAATACAATCCCCTGGTGGGATAGCATTAAACAATTTTTTAAAGAATTATTTTAATCCACAAACCAAAGGAGAATAAACATGTTATTCGAATTCGATAGTTTATCAGAACAAAAAGCAAACTTAAAAGTAGTTGGTGTTGGAGGCGCAGGAGGAAATGCCGTCAATCGTATGATTACTTCTGGAATGGCGGGAGTAGATTTTATTGCGATTAATACAGATGCTCAAGACTTAGAAAACAACCCAGCAGAACACAAAATACAAATTGGTAAAAACTTAACAAAAGGATTGGGTGCCGGAGCGAATTCTAATGTTGGTAGAAATGCTGCTGAAGCCGATAGCGAGGTTATTCATAGTTTACTAGAAGGAGCCGACATGGCTTTTATCACAGGTGGAATGGGCGGAGGAACTGGTACAGGTGCAGCACCTATGATTGCTCAAATATCAAGAGAACTTGGTATTTTAACAGTTGGCATTGTAACATTACCATTTAAGTTCGAGGGCCCAAAAAGACACGCTAGAGCATTAGAAGGTATTGCAGAAATGAAGAAATCATGTGATACGCTGATTGCTATACCAAATCAAAAGTTATTATCTGTAGTTGATAAGTCAACCACTCTTCCTGAGGCCTTTGAAATGGCGGATGGTATACTCCATCAAGCAGCAAAAGGAATATCGGATCTAATAAATGTTCACGGTATGATAAATTTAGATTTTGCGGATGTTGAAACAGTTATGAAAAACATGGGTGAAGCAATTATGGGTACAGGTACTGCGCATGGAGAGGAAAGAGCAGCATTAGCAGCTCAACAAGCAATATCTAGTCCCCTACTAGACAATGCATCTATAGCTGGAGCACAAGGAGTACTTGTAAATATTACAGGCGGTGAAAATATCACATTGCATGAGATCGATGAAGCAACTAGTATCATTCTTGAGGAAGCAGGCGAATCTGCAAATATAATTGTAGGGGCAGTCATAGATAAAAATATGACAGAGGATATTCAAGTAACTGTTATTTCAACTGGATTTGATACTATGGAGAAAAATACCATTTCGCCAGAAAAAATAGAAAAAGCGACACCAACTAGTGAATTACAGAATATGATTAATAAACCACTTCATGCTGAAAAGGCTCAAGAGCAACAAACAGAATCAAAATCAAATAAAGAAGGTAAACTATTTTTTGATGGTACTAACGAAACGCCTTCAATTTACGAGAAGAGGTTAGATGTACCAGCGTTTCTTAGGAAAAGTCAGGATAGATAGATTACTGAATAAATAAAATAAAAAAACTAAATATGTAAAATCATTGATAAGAATATTTAAATAGTTTTTCCTTGAGCTTTAAGCTCATTGATAACTTTTCTAATACCTTTTTTATCAATGATACGCATACCTTTTGTGGAAACACGAAGGGTTACAAAGCGATTTTCATCGGGTAGCCAGAAACGTTTCTTTTGTAAGTTAACGTTGAATCTTCTACGAGATTTATTGTTAGCATGACTAACATTATTGCCAAACATTGGTTTTTTACCTGTGACGTCACATACCCTACTCATTATATCTCTCTCATTTCTTGTTAAAAATAATTTATTTTGTTAAATATTATTTAATATAAATTTGCCGTGGAAATTACATTTTCTTTTTTAATTCACAAATGAAAATCGGAAACATCAAAATCGACATACCTGTACTTCTAGCTCCTATGGCAGGTTATACTGATTACCCATTCAGAGTATTATGTAAAAGGAACGGCGCTGGATTAGTTTATTCTGAGTTTGTTTCTGCTGATGGAATAATACGCGAAAACATTCGAACGCTAGAAATGATTCATTTTAAAAAAGAAGAAAGGCCGGTAGGAATTCAGATATTTGGTAGCGACCCAAAAATCATGAATCAAGCTACTAAATATATTATTAATAATTTTAAACCAGATTTAATTGATATCAATTATGGCTGTCCTGTTCCAAAAGTCACAAAAAAAGGGGGTGGGTCTGCAGCCTTAAAAGACTTGTGTCTGATGGATGATATAACAATTGCAGTAGTTGAAGCTGCCTGCAAAACTCCTGTTACAGTAAAAATGAGAGCGGGGTGGGATATGAATAGTATTATAATTAATGAAGCAGGACCTCGCTTAGAGCAACTAGGAATTAAGGCGCTTACCCTACACCCGCGTACTACTGTACAAAAATACAATGGTAGTGCAAATTGGGATTTAATCAAAAATTTAAAACAAATAGTTTCAATACCTGTAATTGGTAATGGAGATGTTAAAAATATAGATGACATAAAAAAAATGTTTGAATACACTGCTTGTGATGCGGTTATGATAGCACGAGCAGCTCAAGGTAATCCGTGGATTTTTGATAAGGCCAAAGAACTATTTAATAAAAACCATCAAAGCAAAAAAATATCCTTAAAAAATATATCATCAATGTGTAAAGAGCATTTTAGGCTTCTGACAAACGAAAAAGGTAACTCTACAGGAATGAATCTTATGAGGAAGCACTTTTCAAATTATCTGAAAGGGTTTCCTAACGCTTCGATATTTAGACAAAAACTAGTAACAGCAAATTCCTACGAAAACATGATTTTAGGATTAACCGAATTTGAAAAGTATGCAAATGAGGAATCATAATAAATTGATGATTTTTTCTACAATGTTTTTATTAAACTTGCATCCAAGTATTTCACGATAAATTATAAAATTACGGAAAGTAAAATTATGTCTATGAACAATATTATTAATGAGCCGGTAAAAGAATATCTTCCCGACTCTGAAGAAAGAAAATCGCTTCTAGAAGAGTATAAAAAACAGTCTAATAAAAAAATTGAAATACCAATAATTATCGGTGGTGAAAAAATTCTTACTGGAGACATAGGCCACTGTATTGCTCCTCATAATCATAAAAAAGTTTTAGCATCTTACCATAAGGCTGATAAAGAAACTGTCGATAAAGCTATAAAGAACTCATTAGATGCTTGGAAAGCTTGGTCTAATACTAAACTTGAAGAAAGAACAACTATTTTTAGGAAAGCCGCTATTCTTCTAGCAGGGAAATGGCGTAACAAAATCAATGCAGCAACTATGTTAAATCAAAGCAAAAATGCACACCAAGCAGAAATAGATGCGGCATGTGAGCTAATTGATTTCTTTAACTTAAATTCTGCTTTTGCAGAAAATATTAATTCGAAGCAAGATCTTATCTCCCCCAATGATACGAAAAACTATCTTGAATATAGACCTCTTGAAGGTTTTGTTTTCGCCATAGCACCATTTAATTTCACTTCTATAGCCGGTAATCTTCCATCCGCTCCTGCTTTGATGGGGAATGTTTCTTTGTGGAAACCAGCTTCATCGGCAATTTTAGCATGCTACTATCTTATGGAAATGTTTAAAGAAGCAGGCCTACCAGATGGCGTAATTAATTTTTTACCTGGTGATGGCAATGTTGTTGGTGGTCCAATTTTAGATCATCCTAAGCTTGCAGGTGTTCATTTCACTGGGTCTACTAGAACTTTTAATCACATCTGGAAAACAATTGGTTCAAAAATTGACAATTACAAGTCCTACCCTAGAATAGTTGGAGAAACCGGAGGCAAAGACTTTTGCCTGGCTCATAGCTCATGTGATGAAGAAGTACTTGTAACAGCCATGGTTAGAGGAGCATTCGAATATCAAGGTCAAAAGTGTTCTGCTATGTCAAGGGCTTATATACCTTCGACAATTTGGCCGTCTGTTGAAAAAAAACTCATTGAACAACTAAGTACAATTAAAGTAGGTCCTCCTAACGACTTTACAAATTTCATGAATGCTGTAATTGATAAATCAGCATTCAAAAGTATTACTCATTATATAGATTATGCGAAAAGTAATGGTGATGCAGAAATCATTTTTGGTGGAGAATACGATGACTCAATAGGGTATTTTATTGAACCAACAATAATTCTAACATCAGATCCTAAGTTTAAAACAATGACAGAAGAGATATTTGGACCAGTTCTGACAATATATGTATACAAACCTGAAAATTGGGAAGAAACCCTGCGGCTAGTTGATACGACCAGTGACTATGCTCTGACAGGATGCATAATCGCTTCTGAAAAAGAAGTTATAAAAGAAACTCAAAGTAAACTCAAACACTCTGCTGGAAACTTTTACATAAATGACAAGCCCACTGGCGCAGTTGTTGGACAACAGCCTTTTGGGGGGAGTAGAAGATCCGGAACGAATGACAAAGCTGGTTCGGAGCTCAATCTTATGAGATGGGTATCTGTTAGGACAATCAAAGAAAATCTTAATCCTCCAAAGGATTATAAATATTCTTTTTTAGAAAAATAACAAATGCAGAATAAAACAATAATGATTGCTCTTGGAGGTAATAGTTTATCTCCTAAAGGAAGCGCAGGTAGCGTGACTGAACAATTTAGTTTAGCTCGTAAAACTATGAATAATTTATCCGAGTTTATTGATTTGAATTATAATATTTGCATTACACATGGTAACGGACCGCAAGTTGGAGATGAATTACTTAGAATGGATTTGACTAGCGAGACAGTACCTCCTCTCCCCCTTGGTATTTGCGTAGCAAACACACAAGGTCAAATAGGTTATATGGTTCAACAAACGCTTCAAAATGAACTTAGGGAAAAATCAGTCGATCGAGAAGTTGTTACCTTGGTAACTCAAGTTATTGTCGATAAAAATGATCAAAGTATCAATAACCCGACAAAATTTATAGGACCACGATATACAAAATCAGAAATTGAAAAATTCGCTACAAAACTCGGATGGTCAATTAAAGAGCAAGAACCTGGCTCATGGCGAAGAGTAGTTCCCTCTCCCATGCCTGAATTCATTATGCATGGAAAGTCAATTAAGGCCTTGGTTGATAGAGGTACAATCGTCATAGCATTTGGCGGAGGAGGAATACCAGTTTTTAATAACAAAGATAATAAAATTGAAGGACTTGATGCTGTTATTGATAAAGATTTCTCTGCAGCAAAAATGGGCAGAATAATACGAGCGCAAGAATTATGGATTATTAGTGATATTGATTATCTTTATCGTAATTTCGGCAAAGAGGATGCTTCCCCGATCAAACAAATTAATTCAAAGGAATTAAATACTCTTTACAAAAAAAATACTTTCCAAGAAGGAACTATAAAACCGAAAATTAAAGCAGCTCTTCATTTTTTAAAACATCATGGTGAGAAAGTAGTTATCACATCTATTGACAATATTAAAAAAGCACTTAAACAAAAATCAGGTACAATTATTAGGAATTAATTATGAAAATTCATGAATATCAAGGAAAACAACTTTTTAAAAAGCATCAAATAAATATCCCCATTGGCATTCCTGCAATGAGCATCGATGAAGCTTTGGAAGCTTATGATAAACTTGACTCAGATGTCGTGGCTATCAAAGCACAGATACATGCGGGTGGCAGAGGCAAAGGCGGTGGTGTAAAAATTGCAATGAATAAACTCGATGCTGAAAAACACATAAAAAATATCTTTGGTATGAACCTAATTACACATCAAACTGGAGACGAGGGTAAAAAAGTAGAAAGGCTTTATTTGGAGAGCGGGGTCAATATTAAAGATGAATTTTATGCGGCTATTACTCTTGATAGAAATAAAGAAATGGATGTTTTCATGGTATCCTCTGAAGGTGGAATAGAAATTGAAAAAGTTGCGGCCGAATCCCCAGAAAAAATAATTAAAATATGGATTAATCCTCTAGTGGGCATTAAGTCTTTTCAGATTAGAAAATTAGCTTTTGGGCTGGGGCTCAGCGGGAATGCTTTTAAAGAAGCTACTCAGATTTTTTATAAAATGTATGAATGCTATCAAAAGAACGATGCTTCAATTTTAGAAATCAACCCCCTAGTTGTTACAGAAGATGATAAAATAGTAGCTCTTGATTCGAAATTTAATTTTGACAGCAATGCACTTTTTAGGCAAAAACAAATATTGGAAATGCGGGATTTAAGTGAAGAAGATGAAATGGAAATCGAAGCAAGTCAATATAACTTAAATTATATCAAACTGGATGGCAACGTTGGATGTATGGTTAATGGGGCTGGACTAGCCATGGCGACGATGGATATAATAAAAATAGCTGGAGGAGAGCCAGCAAACTTTTTAGATGTTGGTGGAACAGCGAGCGCAGAAACAGTAAAAAATGGATTCAGAATTATTTTATCAGATAAAAATGTAAAATCTATTTTAATCAATATTTTTGGAGGAATAGTTCGTTGCGATAGAGTAGCTAAGGGAGTTGTGCAAGCTGTTGGTGAGCTAGGCTTAAGCGTCCCAGTAATTGTACGACTGAGTGGTACCAATGCAGAGGAAGCTAAAGAAATTCTATCAAATTCTGATGTATCTGTCATTCCCGCAACTGGAATGAAAGATGCTGCAGAAAAAGCTGTCAAAGCCATAAATAATTAAAGGATAAATATGTCAATACTCGTAAATAAAAACTCAAAAGTTATTGTTCAAGGCATTACTGGATCTGAAGGTGAATTTCATACTAAACAGATGTTAGAATATGGAACTAATATAGTTGGAGGTGTGACTCCTGGGAAGGGTGGTCAAAAAACGATTAATGAAGCTATAAATGTTTACAACTCTGTTGAGGAGTCCGTTAAAGAAACAGGTGCTAATACTTCAATTATTTTCGTACCTCCCCCCTTTGCTGCTGATGCTATTATTGAATCGAGCTATGCTGGCATCGGTCTAATTGTTTGCATAACTGAAGGCGTGCCTATCCAAGATATGGTAAAAGTAAAGCAAGTTGTTGAACAGAATGGCACTAGGCTTATTGGACCAAATTGTCCAGGAATTATAACAGTCGATGAATGCAAACTTGGTATTATGCCCGGTTTTATATGCCAAAAAGGTAATATTGGAGTAGTGTCAAAATCAGGAACATTAACCTACGAGGCGATTGATCAGCTTGTAAATTCAGGCCTTGGTCAAACAACAGCTATAGGAATTGGTGGTGACCCTATTATTGGTACTTCTATGAAAGACTGCTTGGAGTTATTCCAGGAAGATCCAGAAACAGAAGGAGTTGTTATTATTGGTGAGATTGGCGGTCAAATGGAGATTGAAGCTGCTCAGTGGGCAAAAGAGAATATGTCAAAACCTATTGCTGGATTTATTGCTGGCCAAACTGCTCCTCCTGGAAAACGAATGGGACATGCTGGGGCAATTGTTTCAGGCGGGAATGACACAGCAAAAGCGAAAATGGATTTTTTAGAAAAATGTGATATTGCCGTTTCCGAATCGGTCGCGGACATTGGCGCATTAATGAAATCTTTAATGAATTAAAACAATAAAATTAGGATAAAAAATGAAAAATATAACCTTTGCAATGATAAAGCCAGATGCAGTTAGAAATCGCAATACTGGTAAAATTTATGACCGTATACTTACTTCTGGTTTTAGCATCATAAGCGCAAAATTACTACGAATGACAAAATCACAAGCAGAAGGATTTTATGATGTCCATTCAGAAAGGCCTTTCTTTGGAGAACTCACAGAGTTTATGTCATCAGGACCCTGCATGGTTTTAGCACTACAAAAGGAAAATGCAGTAGAAGAATGGAGAAAAACCATTGGCGCAACAAACCCAGATGAAGCAGAAACTGGCAGTATTAGAAAGGATTTTGCCACAAGTATTGGAGAAAATGCAGTGCACGGATCAGATTCTGATGAAAATGCTAAAAAAGAGATTGGATTTTTCTTCTCAGAGAGTGAACTTATAGCTAATAAATAAAAATTCACTTAAATGAGAAGAATACTATATATATCACTTTTAATACATTTAATATCTTGTGGTGGCAAAGGGGTTGAAGGCCAAGTCGGACAGATCATCTCAATTGCAGCGGAAGAAAACCTTGAAGAAACTAATGTAGATTATAATTGGATTATTATGGGTCAGCCTGATGGAAGTTTATTGAGCCCAAAAGACCTTAAATATAAAAACAGTGGCCAAGAAATGATCTTTATTCCTGATTACCCTGGTGATTATAACTTTGAAGTTTCTGTTACAAAATTTGGAGATGAACTGTCTAGTCAATCTTTTTTCTTTTCCATCTCTGATTTTGAGGACGATAACATTGAAGACACACAAGATGAAACATCAAAAGAAGAAAAATGGCTTAAAGAAAGTTTAGATGACTTTGATAGACAACCTGAAAGCCAAGGCAAAAATGAAGATGATGAAGATGATGAAGATGATGAAGATGATGAAGATGATGAAGATGATGAAGATGATGAAGATGATGAAGATGATGAAGATGATGAAGATGATGAAGATGATGAAGATGATGAAGATGATGAAGATGAT
>CAJQGZ010000107.1 GCA_905478065.1 uncultured bacterium
CGGTGGCCTTCGACCTTTGGTGCCTCTGTGTGGAGCACAGTCGTCAGATAATCCCAACCAGCGTGGAATCCAGCTTCAAATGCATCTTTCTTGATCTGGTCAAGCGTGGCTCTTAACTTACTAGGCTTATCTTCTTTCATATCTCTCATATCTTGTTAATATTATATTAGTTTTTGAGGTTATTACAAGGAAAAAGAGTGATTATTTTTACCCATCTCCCAAGCTCTCAGGCCATCCAAGTATTTGCGTGAGGTCTTGTCTCTTGCAGATTTTTTGGCTGCGGTTCGTGCTAGGAATTGTTTGAATTCTTTATCTTTCATACTTATAGTATGACAGTTTTTCAGGATAGCACAAGCAAAAAGAATGATTATTTTAAAAAAGATTTTTGTTGCTTTGTTGTGTTGTTTTTGTATTATTTCAGTATGAAAGTCAAAGTCTACTTCAATCTCCATCGCAAACTGTTTTCTGTGGTCGATGTCAAGACGGGAAAAGTCATAAGTCATTCTCTCGGCTTGTCACTCAACGATCCTGAGTTCAGGGTCCAGCAAGGCGGCAGGCGGCGAGTCCTGCGGGAGCAAAGAAAAAATGTTCATGCTTATATAATTGGAGAGCAAGATCTTTCCTATTCTATACCCAGTGAAGCTATAGAGACAACATACAACCCTTACAAGTATAATTCATTTGTGTTAAAGCATAATGAGCAACCACTTACAAAAGCTTATAAAACCTTTCTACAAGTAAAAAATAATAAAGGTTACATTTATACTTTACTATAATTCTACTTTACTATATATAAAAAATATTTTACCTGCTCGCAGCCCACAAGCATCTGTAACTCGTTGACTATCAAGGGGTTACGAGCTCCGGCCCGCGTAAGTCGTTAATATTCAAGGGCTTACATCATTTTATTTCCATACGTAAGTCTTTGGCGCAGAAGGGTTTACTTAACTATACATATAACTATAAGTTATAATATAAGTTATAACTAGACATATAAGTTTCTATAAATATATTTTCTTTATATATCATTATATAATAAATTAATTTTAAAAAAAAATTTAAAAAAGCTTGCGCTCGTTTTGAATTTTTTGTATTATGATAAGTGGACCCCTGATGATGCGAACATGCAGGCATAAAAAAAGAGGGCCGAAGCCCTCTTGTTGTCAGGCTTTATTTTACAGCTTGGATCGGCGTTAAAATATTTACCTTGTTGAATCTTCGCACCCCGCAAGATTCACCTCGTTGATACTTATAAGCGATGAAGTGGCAAGGGTGATCTTCGATAGGTGCTGAAGTGACATAGGTTGCAACCTCGTTGTCCTTATCTTTGCGGTAAGTGAATGTGAACTTTTGAACAGGGAATTTTGTCATATTATAATGAGCTTTCTATTTTATTGATTAATGATTCGATTTTGTTAATTTTGTTTTTGTAAAGCTCTATCAAGCTGGGATTCGAGAACATCTTCACATCTCCTTCGAGTTTACAATTGTAATCCTGCAAGGCGTGTCGGACTTCGCATTTTTCGGTGAATGTTAGGGGCTGATCTTTAACTTCCATGAGTCAAGTATGGGCTAAAACAGGCATCTTGTAAACACTTATTTTCATTTATTTTAAAATAAACATAAACCTTTAATATTAAACATGTTACGAAGGCCGGGGATTTTACCATGAATATTACTTATCTGTCAAGGTTATAACTTAAAAAGATATATTAAAAAAAGCATTGTATTGAATCTTATTTTTCTTATAATCTCCTTATGAATCGCACCATTAAAGCTCTCCAAGAAATCACAGGCTCCTTGTCCACACCTAGCAAGATGCCTTGCTTTTCATACAACACACCCGCAAAAGCTTGTAAGACGGGATCTATTCTTGCCAAGCAAGAAGGCACAGTATGCAGTAATTGTTATGCCTTGAAAGGTCGATATCTGTTTGATAACGTCCAAAAGTCTTTAAACAATAGACTTGACAAGCTAAAGAAATCAGCATGGAAACAAGCCATGATCGAATTGATACAGCGTAGAGAAAAAAGTGGCGTCTTCCGTTGGCATGATTCAGGAGACTTACAATCTTCTGATCATTTGCGTATGCTCTTTGACATTGCAGAAGCCTTGCCTGATATTAAGTTCTGGCTTCCTACCAAAGAATTCAAGATGGTTCGCGAAGTATTGCAAGAAAGAAAAAGACCATTGAATTTTATTATTCGCTTGTCAGCTTTTAAAGTAGAACAATCCATCAAATCTTATGCAAAAAGATTAGGTGTCTTATCTTCTGCTGTATCTAATGACAAATCAAAGGTCTCTTGCGTTGCATATAAGCAAGGCAATGTTTGCGGAGATTGCCGCGCATGTTGGGATTCAACCGTGGATGAGATAACCTATCCAGAGCATTGAATGAACAACTCAAGCAAAGCAGAGATTGTCATTATTGCGATCTTGTATCTATTCTTTATTTTATGCTCAAAATAAAAATTAAAATAAATCAAAAAAAGCTTGCGCCACCTTAGTTTTTCGCCTATATTTGAACCATGGAAACAATCACAATTGACATACCAACCGCCAACGGAACTTCAGCCATCGTCTCTTTCGAGCGCGACAATGACGGGATCGGGTCTTGGGAATGCCACGGTAAAGGATTTGATCGTGGCACGGATTTTGTATCTGTTCATGATTGGCAGGTTGATAAAGAAGCAACACAAGAAGAACGCGAAGAGTCCGAGGCATGGCTTGACTCTCACCCTTCAGAGTTGCAAGCTCTGGTTGAAGATGAGCTTTGGGGTTAACCCTTGCGAGGGGGTAGGGGTAACCCTACCCCATTTCTGAAAAATTCTGACATTGCTTTTCTTAATATGTCGAGGTGGGGCATCTATCTCAATATCTAATCACAACAAAACACATCATAACATTATTTATAAACTTAGACCCACCCCCCTATATTAACAAAAACGGACAATCCGTTATAAAGTCAGAAAAAACAAAACAAAAAAAATACCCAACTACAAAGTTAATAGTTTGGGCTTTTTTACAAAAAACAATAAAAAACAACTATAATTTTCCTCAAAAAACAATAATATAATATATGGAGCAAGAAATCATCACGCTATTAAAAGAACTGATAAAAACCAAGCAAGAATTAAAAGATTTGACTAAAGGTTATAAAGATCAGATTAAGGTTTTGGAAACAGAATTGAATCATAAAATAGATCAATGTACAAATGAGTAAGGGTGGGTTTATGGTCTATGCGCCGCCTTCTATATCTGAGTCTACTAAACTTATGGTGCAGGAGCAGCGCCGTTTTCGCAAAAAGGGAACAGAGGTTGAGAATTTTTTATTTTTTCATGATAAAAATCGTCGCTTAACTATGGCGACACATAATGATGAAGGCGTATATGATAAATTTTCATTAGTTACGGATTTTGACTTGATGGAGATGTGTGTATACATGACATCTTTAGAAATATTTGTAACAGATGTTATTACTTTAAGTCATCCTCATGAACCTGATAAATATCATATTATATATGATGGTAAAATAATATCTTCAACCCCTATTGCTGACTTAATAAAAGAGCTGTCGTTTGAGAGGGTTTTAACTCAAGCTGCCAAAGTATATTTGTCTGAGAAAGATTAGTCAATTTGAATCAATAAAACTAGTGCCTGAGACAATGCAGTCAGCTATTTGAGTCACTTGGTCCTCTTCAAGCGCATCAGTAAACCATTCTTTATTATTCATAATCTGTAAATGTCTAATATTACTATCGATAGAATATTTTTTTTCTTCAATAGATTCTTCGTTTGTTTCTGTTCCTAAGACGATATTATTAATTAAGTTTACAGAGTCGAAAGCCGCGCTAACACTTGACTCAATTTCTTCTTGGGTTAATTGTTCTATTTCGTTCATATTATTTATTTTTTTTAATTAAATCTACTTTTTGTTGTATTATAATTATTTAATACTTCTGCTGCTGTTAAGGCTTTATTATGAACTAAAACTTGAGCGATCTCTCCATTCCAAAATCTATCTGTAGCATCAAAATTATCTTCTCCAATTATTAAGTTTTGATTAAAAGCGAAAGATGTATAAGATTTGGAAAACATTAAACTACCGTTGCGATACCATTTACACGTTAAACCTTCGAATACCATACACATATGATGCCATGTATTAGTTGTTACTGTATCACCTCCTTGGGTACTTCCCCATCCTGACGATTGAATACCCATACCCCATTTACCGCCGGTAAACCCAAAATAAGCTCTAAAATTCCCAGCCCAATTGCCCTGCACTAAAAACATTTTACTACCACTATTAGTATGAGTTTTAACCCATACAGTATAACTTATAGGGTTAGTTGCGGGGTTATGACCATCGCCAAAAGATGTAGATACATAATTATCTGTACCATCAAACTCTAAATATGCATTAGCTAAAGGCATAATAACTTGACCGTCTCTGTAATGAGTTGTACTTGTGCCGGTTCCATTTATTAAAGAACCGTTGTTATTATTACTTGATGCATCTAATAAAGATGCGTTTTTTCCTCTAGATGTTGGGACAGAAAAATCACTGGCACCCTTCCATAATGCTGTACCTTTTATAATTCTAACTTCATCTATATACCCATCCCAATACTGACCGCCTGACCATGACCCTATATATAACGACTGTGTAGCTCCTATTTGAGTGGCATACGATACTCCGCCAATATAAGCTCCGTCTATCCACAACCTGCATGTTCCATTGTCCCTAACAAAAGCGCAGTGGTGCCATAAACCGTCATTACGATAATTGCCAGATTGTCTAATCTTATTAGACCCGCCGCTCATCCAATAAACCCAAATACCATATCCACTATCATTAAAATCAAAACTTACATTAGTAGAACTGCCTGACCCAATATTTAACGCATGCATTCTAGTGTTTGTGGCAGTGCCACTGTTCATATTGAACCAAAAATCAATAGTAAAATCACCTGTTCCAAAGTCGCACAAACTATTAGAAGCAGATGAAACCTGTTGACTACTCGCCCTCACAAACGACATCGCAGACCCACCAAACGGTCCTGTTCCCGCATGAGACGCTCCATTAGTGCTTGTTAAAGTTAAATTGTTGATGCTTGAATCTGTGAATGTAGTCCCAGATCCAACATCTCCGTGAGTTATAAAATCAATCTGATTAGGTCTCGTTAAATCGGCAAATGGTGTAGAATAAGTTTTATCTTCAAATTGTATATTATCTATTAATACTTCAAAATCTCCTGCATCTCCTGTACTTAAATCTTGCCTAGTTTGATTATAACCAGTATAACCACAGGTATACGTCTTAGTAACACGCTTCCAACCATCATGCAATTCCACCTCACTACTTGAGATATTACTTGCTGTTGTAGCCGATGTGGGGTTTTTGTAACCATTACCATAAACAGTTATACCAGCAGTATTCAAATTTGTAGTTGTACCACTATCCGCTCTAATAACTTTATAATCAAAACTAAAAGCATAAACACTCCCCGATTGATTTTGTATACTTGAATTATAACCTATACTAACATATCCTATTGCATTAGTAGATTTAAAACTGTATACATGAGGTCTATCACTTGAATAATTAACTACTCCCTTAGTCATCGCTATACTCTGAAAATTATAACTGACATTAGGACCTGTATTAGCATTAGCCCTATTAGAACTATCTAAATTATTAGTTGTAGGTTCACCAGCATACGAGTTAGCGTCAGCTGCGTCTAAAGATAAGACTAATTGATCATTTATTATTTTTGGTCCTAGTTTTGCCGCCATATTTATTCCTTATAATCCGAATCTTGATTTGAATGAG
>CAJQGZ010000108.1 GCA_905478065.1 uncultured bacterium
AATATTTCAACAGCGCTACGAAGAACTGAAGTTTTCCCGTCTATCTTGCTTCAACTTGTCTCTACAGGTGAAGAAACTGGGGAAATTGATGATTTACTTGATAGAGCAGCTGATTATTATCATAAACAGGTTAACGCTCTAGTAGAGCGTATGACTACTCTGATTGAGCCTCTTCTAATATTGATGGTGGGCGCTGTTATTGCTCTTATGGTTGTTCTTACTTATCTACCAGTCTTTCATCTTGGATCTGCATTGCAGTCGGGTTTGTAATAAAAATGTTAAATGTGTTTTTGATATTATGCATCAGTTATATTTACGCAAGATCATTAAAATTTTCTATTAATTGGTTGAATGTTGATGGATTCTCTATTAGAAATAACGATTTCAAAATGGAGGCATTTTGCGCATTATCATGGTTGTGGGGTTCTTATGCATTGCCACCAATGGAAGCTGTGATTTTTAGCTTGCTTGCAGGGTTGCTGTTTGCAATTAGTTGGGTTGATTTTTACACCTTTCAAATTCCACTTCTTTTCATTCTCGTCGGTTCTCTGATTGTTTTATATGGTGTTGTAAATGGGGTATTTCATTATAAGACTGCATTTTATGGTGTTGTCGTTGGCTCCATTATACCCTTAGTATTGATTTGGCTTATTTTTCTTATTACGAAAAGACAAGGGATGGGTTATGGTGATATTCAACTTGGTTTTGTTTTAGGTATTTGGTTAGGTCCAATGAGAATGGCACTTACACTTTTTGGCGCATCATTATTAAGTTTAATTGTTTGGGTAATTATAGCTGTTATAAAAGGTTTTGATAGGAATAGAGCATTGCCGTTTGCGCCATATCTAGCAATTGCTTCTATTGCTATCTATATTGGAAGTTTCTATTTTCCTAACATATTTCATTATTTAATATTTAATTAGAGAGATTTTAAAATGAAAATCAAATTTTTATCGTTTATATTTATTTTTTACACTGCTTTTGGTGCTGAAAATCTTACATCTATTTCAAAAGATCCAGGGTTTAAGTATCAAGTTAAAAACAATGGTAATGGTCTCATTACATACACCACGCCAGAATATGTTATTGATTCTAAAAATGATATTAATGGTAAAATTCTTAAAAAGCCTGTTTTTTCAAATTCTAGCCAAACTTCTGAGCCTGGAATGCCCGATCTGCCATCAAGCACAACATTTATCGCAGTTGACCCAAATAAAAATTACTCCATAGAAGTAACATATGGCTCTTCACGCTTTATTAATGACGTTGATATAGTCGCAAAAGGTTCTTGGGATAATAACGTAAATGAAGACGTAGTCTCAGAACCAAATTATTCTGATATTGATAATTATTATCCAGCTGACATCGCTTTGATATCTGAACCTATGGCTATGAGAGAATTATCATTGCTTACATTAACAGTCTCGCCATTTCGGTATCATCCTGATCAAAAAATCTTAGAAGAATTTATTGATATTGAAATAGAATTAGTTGAGAACGGTAGTCGTGAATCTGCTCTGTTTCACCCTTCAAAACGATCAAGAGCTTTTGAACCATTATATAAATCAATGATTGCAAATTATTCTTCTTTAAACCGTGAAAGTATTCCTTACCAGAGACCTTCTATTTTGTATGTTCTTCCGAATAATATAGGAAACCTTTTAGGGACAGTTGAAGTACTTATGGATTGGAAAAAAAGAATGGGATATGAAGTAAACTATATATCTAGTTCTAATATTGTGAATAACTCTAATAACCTTAAAGATTATATAGAGACTGCTTACGAAGGTTGGGATAATCCCCCAGAATATGTTACTATCGTAGGCGATGCTGAGGGTAGCTACGATATACCAACGCATTTTGAAAATTGGAGTGGTTACAATGGAGAAGGTGATCATCCTTATGCCACACTAGTTGGAAATGATTTATTCCCGGAATTATTTGTTGGTAGGCTTTCTTTTGATAGTCAAAGCCATTTACAGACCATTATAAGTAAAACTGTTAATTATGAATCAAACCCCTATATGGGTGAAAATTGGTTTAAAAGAGCATGTTTAGTTGGAGACCCTTCTACTTCAGGCGTTTCATGCATTATTACAAATAATAATATAAAAGAAGTTCTTCAAAATTATGGATATGAAGATATAAGAACTGTTTTTTCTGGGGATTTTCCTAGTCAGATGACTAGTAATCTTAATGATGGAGTAGGGTTTTTTAATTACAGAGGTTTTTATGGCGTAAGTGGCTATACGAATGATGACCCTGGCTTGTCAAATAATGGTTTTATGCTTCCAATTGCCACAGTCATTACCTGTGGAACGGGTTCTTTTGGTACTGAAGAATCATTGTCCGAGTCGTTTTTAAGAGCTGGAACTGCTTCAAACCCAAGAGCTGCAGTTGCTTGTATCGGTACTGCAACACTGGGTACGCATACGATGTTTAATAATATGGTTGATATGGGTTTTTATCATGGCGCTATTGTTGAAAATATAAACTCAGTTGGTGGTGCTCTTATGGCCGGTAAACTCTGGCTTTCTAGAGCATACCCTACGAACCCTAATCAATATGTTTCTACTTTTACTCATTGGAACAGCCTTATGGGTGATGCCTCTCTTCAAATGTGGACAGAATATCCTGAAATGCTAAATGTATCGCATTTGTATTCTCTGACAAAAGGTACCAATTTCATCGATTTTTCGCTTACTAATAGTGGTGGCAACCCTGTGCAAGATGCTTGGGTAACAATCTACAAAGAAGGCTCTGTTTTAGAGTCTGGTTATAGTGATTCCAATGGATCAATTCGATTAATGATTCCAATTGTTCAGGAAGGCGAGATTCTTGTAACAGTTACTAAAAAAAATCATTACCCATATCAAAGCTCTTTTCAAATCTACAATCCAGGTGCCAGTGTGAATATTTTTGGTGATAACATATCCCTAATTGAAAATGGAACTGGTTCTTCAAATGGGAATGGAGATGGAGAAATAAATTCTGGCGAAGTAGTAGACCTGATTATTCCTGTATCGAACTATGGTAATGCAAATGCTTCTCAAATTAGTGGTACTCTTTCTTCAGAAAATTCTAATGTTACAATTACAAATGATACATTTTTTTACGGAGACCTAACATCAGGAGATGTTGTTAGTAACGATTCATCTCCGTTTACATTTAGCGTAAATAACGATGTGCATGATAATTCAAATGTTAAGCTGTTGCTTACACTTACCAATAGTAATGGTTATTTGTCTACAGGCTATTTGGAGTTTTCTGTCTCAGGCAAAAATATTTATGCATCGAATATTGATGTTTCTGGCAGTAGTCAAGATGTCTTGTCAGCCGGAGAAATATCAAATGTTCATATTCAATTACATAATATTGGCTCCACTATAGCACAAAATATTACAGGTCAAATAACCTCATCATCTGGTGCAATAGAGATTATTGATAATTCCGCTACTTGGTCATCAATCAATCCAGGTGCCTATAGCTCTAGCTCAAACAGTGGGGATTCATTTATTATTAGTGCTCAAGAAGATGTTATTCCTGGGACCATCGCAAATTTAATTGTATCTCTAAGTTCGGATGATGGATACTCAGCCTCTTCAGTTATTACGATCCAAATTGGTATTCCGTCAGAAAATGATCCATTGGGACCAGATGAATATGGTTATTATATATATGATAGCGGAGATATTGACTATCTTATTGCACCATCTTATGATTGGATTGAGATAGATGATAGGTATGATGGAAATGGTACGTATTTAAACTCCCTAAGTGATAATGGCGATAATGGAGATGATGTCCAGACAGTTAGCCTACCTTTTAATTTTAGATTTTATGGCCAAGAATATGAAAGTCTAAGTATTTGTTCAAATGGATGGATATCTTTTGGCGCAACTGATTTAAGCTCATTTAGAAATTATCCTCTGCCAGGAGCTGGGGGACCAGGAAAGATGGTCGCTGTTTTTTGGGATGATTTAAAATTAACAAATTCAGGAAGAGTTTATACTTGGTATGACGAAATTAATAAATTGTTTATAGTTCAATGGTCAAGAGTTCGTACTTTCCAAAATAATACTTCAGAAACATTTCAAGTGATTTTAAAAGATCCTATGTATCACACTACTCCTACTGGTGATGGCGAAATAGTGATACAATATTTAGATTTCAATAATGATACTAATGGAAGCTATAGTTGGAGTCAAATTCATGGTAACTATTGCACTGTAGGTATTGAAGATCATACAATGAAACGAGGATTACAGTATACTTTTAATAATTCATATGCTGATGCAGCTATGCCTTTATCAGATGGAACTGCGATTTTAATTACCACCCGTGGAAGTGAACTGCGTTTAGATGGTGATTTAAATACTGATGGAATGATTGATGTGAATGATCTTCTTATTCTTATAGATCATATCGTTGTAGACCAAACAAATTTTAACCCATACCTAGCAGATATAAATTCTGATGGAATGGTGAATATTTTGGATATGGTAAGGCTTATTCAAATTGTAATGGGTTACGATCAGTAATTTTAACTGAGTCTTGCGGGTATGCTAATTTCGCCCTTATTGATTCTTGGTTTTCTAGCTACCCTTTTAATCATTGCCGGCCTACTAGAATTTAAATACCATCAAACAAGCTTATCCGGTATTCCAATTAGAATTCATGTAAACGGTACCAGAGGAAAATCAAGCGTCACTCGTCTTATAGCTGCAGGGTTAAGAGCTGGAGGAAAACGTACATTTGCCAAAACAACAGGCACGGCACCTAGAGTAATTGATTCTAAAGGAATCGATAGAATTATCCATAGATTAAGAAAACCCTCTATTGGTGAGCAAGTAAGATTGCTTAAATATTTTTCTGATGAAAAACCTGATGTGGTTGTAATGGAATGTATGGCAGTTCAACCTCAATATCAGTGGATCTCTGAACATCAGATGGTAAAATCAGATATTGGGGTTATTACGAATGCAAGGCCAGATCACTTAGATGAAATGGGGCCAACAGAAGTGGATGTTGTAAAATCATTATGTAATTCAATTCCTGTAGGTGGTGTTCTTGTAACGGCTGAAAAAAAACACAAAAAAATCATTAAAAAAGTTACGTATGACAATAACTCTGATTTTATTTTATCAGATGAAAATTCAATTTCAAATGAGTATATAAACAATTTTAAATACATCGAGCACCCTCAAAACATAGCAATCGCATTGGATGTGTGTGAAAAATTAGGAATTGATAGAGACACAGCAATAGGAGGTATGCACCAAGTTCAACCAGATTTAGGTGCTTTGATTGTTTGGAAATTAATTGGTCAAAAAGGTTCATTGCAATTCGTAAATGGAATGGCTGCAAATGACCCCGTATCGACATTGCAAATATGGAAATTTGTAATTGATAGGTATCCTACCAAAAGTGCAACGGCGGTATTTTTTAATTCAAGAGATGACCGCCCTATACGTACAAAACAAATGTTAGAACTCACGTTTGAAGAAATTCGACCTGAATATTTAATTGTCAGAGGTGATAAGATCGAAGCAAAAATAAACAAGCTTAAACACCACTCGCCTGAAACTATTGTTATAATATTCTCAATTGACGAGAAGCCTGATGTTGTTAGTAAAGCGATATTAAAATTGCCTGATGATTCAATTATTTACGCAATTGGTAACCAAGTAGGAGTTGGGCAAGAGATATTAGAAGATTTAGCCAGGAATAGAAGTAATGGTTGAAATTAGCATTGGGTTAGGAATTATTCTAAGCTTAGTATTGTCAGAAGCTCTAGGCGTCACAGCTGGTGGGATTATTGTGCCAGGTTATATAGCTTTATTTTTACATCAACCAGTTCAGGTATTCTCAACTTTTTTTGTAGCTATTTTGGTTTTAGGAATAATAAAAATTTTAAGCAAAATTATGTTCTTATATGGAAAAAGGAGAATTGTACTTGCACTGATCCTTGGTTTTTTCTTCGGCTATTTATCTAGAACGTTGTATGTTGATTCGGAAAGCATAAAAAGTGTTGCTGTTATAGGTAATATTATACCTGGCCTTATTGCAAATTGGATGGATAGACAAGGTGTGACGCGCACAATTTCAGTTGTTATTCTTACAGCTGTCATTGTAAAGCTGATGGTGATGATATTATTTGGAGGAGCAATCTTTGAATAATTACAAACAAAATCCATTCATTCCTGCAATTCAAAAAACATCCACTCTCTTAATTTTGTCTCTTATAGCAATGGTTGCCTTTATAATTTCATTAAAGAGTACCATCATAGAGGTATCATCTTCATACGATACGAAAGTTAAAGCTGCTTCTCTAATGAAAAAATCAATGAATGTATTGAAGTCTAATAGAATGGTTTCTAGTGTTTTTATTGATGATGAAAATGACCCGAATGAAACCGGATTAGTTGGAAGTCCATTCAGTCTGATAACTACTGACGAAGGTGATTTAGACGCGAAACTCACAACATTAGATCCAAACTTTTCTGCAGGTATGGTCGAACTGATGGTTCAAGTCGGCATAGAAAAAAATGACACTGTAGCGGTCCTTTTAACTGGGTCTATGCCAGGTGGAAATATTGCAGTCCTTACTGCATTGAAAGCACTTGGCGCTTATTCTGTTGTCATTACATCTGTTGGAGCATCACAATGGGGTGCAAATCATATTGATTTTACTTGGCTTGATATGGAAAAAATACTTTATGAAGAAAATTTAATTCTAAATAGAAGTATAGCTGCATCCATTGGCGGACGAAATGATATGGGTAGATTACTTAGTCCTGAAGGAAGAAATATTATTAATAAAAATATTTCAAAGCATGGGTTACCAATAATTAAAAAAAGTAGATTGGCTGATAACATAAGTCATAGAATGAAACTTTTTAATAATATCGCGAAAATAGATAATTATAGTGCAATGATAAATGTCGGAGGTGGTGTAGCAAGCTTGGGTACAAGTTTTAATTCAAAATTACTTCCTGCAGGCATTGTAAATAGATCTGATGTCCAAAGTATTTCATTGCAGGACGGTGGAATAGAAGGTGTTTTATCAAAATTTTCAAAAAACGACATTCCGGTTTTACATGTATTAAACATTAAATCATTAACAGAAAAACTTGGAATGCCTTTTGCTCCAATACCTGTTCCTGAGGTTGGTGTGGGTACTTTATATGCTGTTGAAAAATATAACGTATTTGTTGCCTTCGTCTGCTTAATCGTCTTATGTAGTGCAGTTTTTGTAGTTGGTTATCAAAGTAAAAAAGAAATAAAGGAGCATCTCATAAATCATGAGCCAGATAGTTTACTATAAGTTAATTTTTATCTCGTTGTTCTTTATTTGTGAATCTACTGCGTTTGCAAAATTATTGAGACCATCAAAGAATCGAGACCAGAAAGAAATTCTTGTCATAAACTCAAAAAGAAGAGTTTATTATCCAATTAAACAAGAAGGTCTTGTTTATCAGATTAATGGCCCTGTAAGGACGGAATTTATTAGTAGGTATCCAGTACTAAAGAAAAAGAAAAGGAGTCACAGTTTTAACTATGTTATTGTACTTAACCAAAAAGACACCATTAACGTCAATCATCGATACAAAGTGCAATCTCCTGTGCGCTCTGTTCAGCACCCAAAACATAGATACACTTTTTCTGGAAACTATTTTATTAACCTGCCTAAAGGAAACCATACGGTAGAAATTCTTCAAAATAAAGATTTAAAGTACCCTGTTCTTCTTCGGCTATTATCGAAAGAATTTGAAACCCCAAAGAAAGATCAAGAAATATTAGTTCCTATGGTTCATAAGAATAATGTGGATATTGAATTAGATGGAAAAAATCTAAAATATTTTGAATGTAGTAAAAATATACCTTTGCAGATAGAAGCATACGGTCCAAAGATCTTAAGAATTATTAGTAGATTAGAGTTTACAGAAAAAATGGGAGCACAGGAATCTTATAGAATTCACGTAAAAAGTGAAAAAAAAGTGGTTGGAACTTATTTTTTTAATACTGAAAGGTCTGGATCTTCAAAAATTAAAAATCGGTCAGATAAAGTACCTGGCAAATGGCGAAGTTGTGAAATTAAAGTACCAAAAGGTAATCATAATTTTTCTATTGAAGTTTTTGATGAGGGAAAAACAGCTCTTACGCGTTTTATGTTATACTAATGCGATTTTTAATTATACTTAAAATACTATATATTTTTTGCTCTGCTAACGGCTCAACGCCTATCGACTTAAGTTTGAGTTATCAAGGTGGGTACGATGATAATGTAATGAGATTTTCTAAAAAAGAAATTTCAGATGCTTCGTCTAATATTAAATACCTTGGTGGTTCAAAAACTTTTGATAGTTATATTAATAAAATTCAATTTGGTTTTAATAAAACATTATATGCAAAAAATAACAAAGAGGTGCTTTATAATTCATCTGTGGCTTTGTCCGATTATGTCCATAATTCGAACAAAGACTATTGGTCAGGTAACATATCTGTAAAATATAAATGGGGGTCATACCGAAATCTAAAATACTCTTTAAGACATCTTAATAGTTACTATTTACGTCATTATATTGATAGAGACTTATCCTTAAATGAATTGAAATCATGCAGCTTCACAGATAACGATCAAAATGTGTCGATTTCAAATAGAATCAATAAGAGAAATTGGTATATCATTAGTTTTGGTTTTCTTCAAAGGTATTATGATAAACCATTCACAGAATTTGACTTAAATATCTATTATGCTAAAGTAAAGATAAATAAAAAAATAAAAAGATATGGTACAATTTCTTTTCAAGTAAATCGAGGTTTCGCTGATAATGTGACTTTTACAAAAACTGGTATTTCAAGTGATTTTGACCGTTCATATGAATCTATTGAATGGTATATGCCTATAAAAATAAACAGCCCGGTACCTATGATTGAGAATTTTGGTTTTTCATTTAGACAAGAACTAAGATATTATAATGCAGAAGCTGTAAATGATGTTTTACATGCAGGTAGAGATCACGTAGATAATAAATTGGACTTTTGGTTCAATAAGAGTCTAAAAGAAAATCTTGATGTCGTATTTAGTGTTCGTTTTCGATCAAGAGAAACAGGGTCATCATATAGCTGGGTTCGTGATCTAAAGAGTTTTAAACAAATGCAGTTATGGTGTAAAATTAAATGGGGTTTTTCCTATGATAATTATTAAAAAAGTTAATTTTTTATTAATAGTTCTATTGTTGTTCTCATGCATGGAACCAAATGATGAGGGTCTTTGGTCTGTTGATCAAATAAGTGTTTTTAATACCCAAGGATTCTGTAGAGGCGTTTCTGTCGAAGAAAATATAGCCTATATTGCCTCTGGGCAAGCTGGGGTCCAAGTTTGGAATTTAGAAACTGGAGACGCATTGCATGAATATTTGGGTTATTCACAAGATGGCTCTTACATTGAATTTGATGATATATCAATTGTAAAAAGAGATGGAGCTAATAATTTAATATTCGTTACTGAATCAAATAAAAAAGTAAAAGTTTTCTTTTTTGATGATAGTAGTGATTTTGTTTATAGGAACGAAATCATGAGTGATCGCACAAAAGACTATGTTTCATTTCCAACTGCTGGAGGTGGTTTTACTATGTATGTTGCTGATAATGATGATGGTCTCAAATGGGGAACATATAGGTCAGATACTACAACCATATTCAATCTTGAGATAATAAATTGGATGCCAACTGCTGGTGGAGAAATTTCTACGGATGGAAAGCCGTTAGGCATCGATAGTAATGGTGAAAATTTAGTAGCTATGGCGGTAGATCAGTTAGGTGTAGAATTTTACAATCTTATTTTTAACCAATCTATTGAAAATGCTGGAGGGGAACCTGTTTTTCTTTCCAGGTTTGACTTAGGTGGTAATGCAGAACAAGTAAAATTAGTCGATAACGGAGCATATATATCAGTAGATGATTTCGGAGCATATTTTATAGAAAAAGAGTCAATTTTATCTGGTGATGGTGAAGCTATTCATTTTGCAGAAGGCCTCACGGTTGATCACATTTCTATCAAAGATGATATAGCAGTATTAAGCATTGGATCTAAAGGTATTGCTCTTTATGATATTTCTGATATCCATAATCCTAAAGCAAAAGGAATTTTTGATGTTGGTTACACATACAAAACTGAATTCTGGGATGAATACATTTTAATTTGTACTAGATCAGGTTTAAAAACTGCAAAAATAAATATTTAACATTTCAACGGAGATTAACAAATCAATGAAGATTCGAGTTTTATTATTTTTTCTTACAATTTTTTCTTTGAGAGCTGAACAATTCACTTTCGATAATGCATCTCCAATTAGGCAAGGTGTTCATGTCGAATGGTATCGAACAGTCGTTCCCTCTCTCAATGGCTCTGCCATTTTCGTGTGGTCAGATACTCGATTTGGTATGCGCAATGTATTTGCTCACAAAATAGATAAAAATGGAAACCTATTGTGGGGTGAGGCAGGGACAGTTGTTACGAATTTACCTGGGAGGCAGGAAGACCCTGTATCAATTGAAGACGGCAATGGTGGCGCGTTCATTGCTTGGGTTGACTATAGATTTGATGACGCTGGCGATATTTTTATCCAGCATGTAAACAATGATGGTTCAATATTGATGGATCCTAATGGAGTGGCATTAGCTCAGTTTCAAGGTCAGCAGATTTCCATAAACATGTGCACAGATAGTCTTGGTGGCGTTTTTGTAACTTGGCAAGATAAACGCGGAGGCGTTGATGATGATATCTATGGTACTCACGTTGATAGCAATTATAATATCATTGAACCCGGAATAGGTGTTCCTATTGTAGTGCAGGGTGGAACTCAATCAGCCAAAAGCATTGAGTATGCAGGAAACAATGAGGCTTTTATTTGTTGGTCAGATTCTAGGCAAGGTGAAAATATTGATATTTACGGACAAAGATTAGATATGACTATGTCACCACTGTTTCAAGAAGATGGTATTCCTATTGCTAGTACTTCCGGGTTGGAAACTAGGCCACGTACAACCTTTGTAAATAATACAACTTCAATTGTGACTTGGAAGTTTGGCGATGAAAATGGCAGAATATTATTTCAGTTTGTTGACCAAAATGGACTTGTTTTTACTAACTCAAAACCTGTTTCTGAGTATGATGCTATTCAAACTGGGCCAAGGCTAAAAAGAGGTAGTCAGGGCGACGTATTTTTGTCTTGGAAAGATTTACGTTTTGATCCTGTAGATGGTGATATTTTTATGCAAAAAATTAATGAAGATGGTGATGTGGAATGGGGCGATGGTATTCAGGTTGATTTAACAGACGGTGTTAATTTTAGCGGAAGATTTTCTGCAAATAATGTTGGCGGATTTGATATATTTTGGGAGAAAGGTGTTTTTCCAAATGTTGATATCTTGTTTCAAAGTTTTAACTCGAACGGTCAGCCTCAGAGTGATATGCCAATTATTGTTACTAGTGATGAGGGTTACCAGTTCGCGCCCAATATCATTAGTGGTTCAAGTGATAGTGTATTTGTAGTTTATGCTGATCAAGGAAATGGTAGCATAGATTTAAAAGTTAATTACTACAAAGGTGTCAATTCGCTTTTCGAAACTGGTGGATTGCTTGCCGTTAAAGGGTTAGATGGTGATATTAAATATAATGTTGGATACCCAATTGATGATGAAAAAATAGTTTTAGTTTGGGAAGATAATAGAGCAAGTAAGAAAATTTATGCAAATGTCATTAGCGCAGGAGAATTATCGCACTTAAATGGAAAACAACTCTCATTTTCTGACAACTCTTCAACTGAAATTGATTTGTCCAGTCCGTTTATGATAAACGCATCTAATTATGTTTATACTGCAACCTTCGATGCCACCGGAACACCGAAAAAGATTAGAATAAATAAATTAAATGCTAACCTGGAAAATGTTTGGGATCAAAGTGGCGTTTCCCTCAATCCTGAGAATGATCAACGGAACGCTCATTTGGTAGATCTCGGGATGCAGGGCGTTGGTGTTTTTTGGTCAGAGAGTAGATCTTTTTTAAGTGGTTTTGATATATTTTTTCAATCGCTAAATAATAATGGAGAAAGTCAGCTGAATGCCGGGGGTATTGCCGTAGCAGAGTCAAATGGAGATGATTATATCCAAAGTATACTGCCAACGCCTGATGGAAATTTTCTTATTTTTTGGGTAGAAGAAGTTTGGCCAGCATCAAGATTAAAGTATACTAAAGTAGATGCAGGTGGGTCTACATCTATTGGTTGGCCTCCAAATGGCTATAGTCTTAGTAATCAAACTATAGGGGCAAATAACTTATCTGTTAAATCAATATCTGAAACCAGCGGTGTGCTTGCAGTTTGGAATCAAGAGGGGAATTTTAGTGATATTTATGCCCAAAAAATTAATTGGAATGGTCAAACAGAATGGGACGATAACGGTGTGGCAATAAGTATAGAGGACAATGATCAATCTGCGATATCTTTTGATATTGATCAACCAGGTCAAACAGCATTTATTGTATGGGAGGATTATCGTAATGGTACTGATTATAACGTTGTTGGTAGAGAGTTAAACCTTGTTTCAGGTGCTATGAATCAAATCGATGTCTTTTTTACATCTGATACAACCAACCAACAAAAGCCGCTGGTGAAATCAGTTGCGGCAGGAGAATATATTATTGTCTGGGAGGATGGTAGAGGATATTACAATGATGACCCGCTTTTAATAAATGGTGTTGATCTTTATGGTTCAGCGTATGTTGTTGGCTCTGGAAGAACAACAGGTATAGATGGCATTCCAATATCTGTTGAATATCATGGTCAAAAAAATCCTAGGATTACTAAATATAGTGGCGAAGACTATCTTCTTCATTGGATTGATCTTAGAAGTTCAGGGAAGGAGGACCTTGCTAATTATTATGCTAAAATTATTAGAAGGACAGGTATTCTCAGCTCTAAAAATGAAGAAATTGATATAAATATTCCAAATAGTTTTGAGATTCAATCTGTATACCCAAATCCATTTAATGGTAAAGTTAAATTTGATTTTACCATCGACACTCCTCAATTAGTGACATTCAATGTCTATGACATTACTGGGAAAATGATTGTTGATGAATTAATAATAAGCGGTGCAAGAGGTTATCATCAAATTTCTTGGGATGGAAAAAATAAATATGGTGATTTGGTTTCAAGTGGAGTTTATTATTACACATTTACACTGCAAGAGAAGATTGTAAAAGGTAAACTGACTTATTTAAAGTAAGTTATTAAGTAAATTGTATTTATTGCTATTATGAATGTATTTAAGAGTATAATTCTGTACATATTTTTATGGGGATTTGTTTCTTCGCAGTCCCTAGATGAAAGATATCACTCTTATCCTGAAATTTTATCATTAATTGATTCATTGTCGAACGTCGAAGAATACCAAAGCATACTTTTAGTTGATACTATTGGATATTCTTCTTTAGAAAATATTCCAATTGTTGCTGTTAAAATATCAGATAATGTTAACATTAAAGAAGATGAGCCTAGAGTATTGTTTGTCGGTCAGGTTCATGCTGAAGAAGTATTAGGAATTGAAGTAATCCTAAGTTTAATGAATGATCTTTTGGACCCAAGACCTGAAGAATATAATCACATGAATATTTTAAAATCCTATTTAGAAGTTTGGTTGATTCCATCTGCGAATCCGGATGGTCTTGGAGTGGTGCATGAAGGTCTTGATTTAACATTTAGAAAAAATAAGACTGATTTTTCCCCAGGAGGTCTTGACCCTAATGGTATATTCGATTTTGAACCATCGATTGGTAATGATGTAGATGGTGTCGATTTGAATAGAAATTTTGGATTTAATTGGACATTTGGTGATACTTTTTTAGTTTTTGACGAGACAGATTATGGTTCTCATTATGATTATTATCGAGGGCCTGCACCATTTTCTGAGAGCGAGGCAGTCGCAATTCGTGACTTAGCACTTCAGCATGATTTTGTTTTTTCAATTGTATGGCATAGTTCTAGGTCAGGTAGATTATCTGAGAAGGTTTTTACATCCTGGAATTGGGAGGGTGCTAAGCCTTCACCAGATCTAGATTTGATGAAAGGAGTTGCAGACACGTTCTCTGGTTTGATGGAGAAAGAGGATGGTACGGGTAGTTATCTATCAGTCTTAAGTGGATCAAGGAATGGTAAACTCCATGATTGGTTTTATAGAGAAACCGGTTGTATTCAGTATTTAGTGGAGTGTGGAACTTCAAACCTACAGCCAGATAGCTTATTAATTGAAAGTACAGTTAGTAGAACGAAACCTGCGATGATTTATCTAATGGATAGAACCATTGGTTACAATACGGATGCTGGGCAAGCTACTGGTATCATTTATGATGCAAATACAAATGCCCCTATTCATGGGGTAGAAATTAAAATCGAAGAACACTCAGGTTCTGTATTAAAACCGAGGTTAACAAATGAATTTGGGCGTTACAGACGTATTTTAGATGCAGGAACGTATCATCTAAATATCTCAAAAAAAGGATATCTTCCTATTCGGCAATCAATTACAACAAATAACAGTGGCATCACTGAAGCAGATTTTTCCCTAATCCAGGCGCCTTTACATTCAGTAAGAATAGATTTAGATAATGGACTGACTGGGAATCTACCATACGAAGTAAAGTGTCTTGTAATTAGTGAGAACGATACAGATACTCTATTGTTAGATGATTCATACCTTGACTTAATATTGCCTGAGGGTCTTTATAAATTGGTTATTAATCCATCTATTGGGACACCTTGGGAAAAGAAGTTGTATATTGATCAGAATTATAATTTTGTTGTACCAATGGGTACTGCAACTAGTTATGATCTTAGCCAGAATTGGAATGAATGGTCAGCCGATGAAGATAGTTGGCACATCGTAAATAATAATTTATTATCACAGTCAAATATCTATTATGACAATAACGATTCACTTCAAATATTACAAAAAATAAGTTCTCCACTTTATGATATTTCTGGAAAAAATAGAGTTACATTTAAAATAGATCACCAATATGAGACAGAATGGGATCATGATTCAGTAGGTATTTCAATATATGATGCCGACGAAAATTTATTATATAGAGATGGTTGGAGTGGTCATAAGTGGGGTAATTATGTATCTAATTACTTTAGTATCACTAATAATCAAGGGTATGACTCATTAAGATTAGTGTTATGGTTTAAAACTGATCAAACAGTTAATTATCGTGGATGGGATATAATTGGTTTCACAATGTATGCATTGGATGATTCATTTTTGTCGGTTGAAAAAAGTTCATCTAATACTCTTCCTCAGATTAATTTTAATTTTCATGGTGTTTTCCCTAACCCCTCGTTTGGAAAAATGAGTTTAGATGTTCGATCTTGGCAAGGTGGTTCTGCGAAAGTAAAAGTGTATAATATATTAGGTCAACAATTGTATGAAAGAAAAACTGAGGTTTTAAGAACAGGTAGTTTCTTTCTTAATTTAGACTTTAGAGATTTTAACTATGCTCCAGTAAGTTCTGGAATGCTCTTTGTTGAAATTGAATCAAATAATCAGAAAGTAATTCGAAAATGCATCATATTAAAAAAT
>CAJQGZ010000109.1 GCA_905478065.1 uncultured bacterium
ATAGGTCATATTCAAATGCAGACTGGAAAACTAATGCCGATAATATTAATCTACTTAGAGAGAAGTTTTCTTTTTCCACCGTAATAGGTATATCACAAAAAAAGACGCATAAAGGATTTCAGGTAAAAGATTTTATACTAAGCTTAAATTCTAATAATGTTATAGATAAAAATAATAGTGAAAGTAATTTATTGGAAAATTTAAAATGGCAAGATAGTGGAGCAAACTTCTTTTTCTCAGCTTGGGAGCATCTAGATAACGCTATCGTATATCTATATGCAAACTTAGGAAGCAACTTCCGAATCCCAGGTATTTATGAAAGATATGCTTATGCGTTTCGACCATCCATATTTAATGATAATTCACTTTTAATAGAAAGTAAGCTTATGAATGAGTTTGGATTAAAAATTAACTCGCTTGTAAATCAAAATGCTCCAAATTTTAATTCATCAATCTCGTATTTTAACTATAGCTATAAAAACAAAATTAAGACTATACAATACAGTGCTTCATCATTGCAATTCCCTCTTAATGATGGCGATGCTTCTATATCTGGAATTGATATATTAACTGAAGTGTTTACAATTAAAAAGATGCTTGGGTTCCGTTGTATCTATTCCCTTTATAATTATTCTGACCAGCTTTCTTTTTCAATGCAGCCATTAAGTATTTTACGAAATAATATTTTATTTAAGTGGGGCTCTTTTCAAGCGAAAATAACCTTAAAAAAAGAAGGTAGACGCGTACTTTCAACAATAAATAGCCTTGGCGAATTAGAAAATAATTACTTATCTGATTATCAGGCGCTAGATGCTCACGTTTCTTATGTTTTTAGCATAGGAGACTACAAAGCAAATGTTGCGATTTTTGGACAGAATTTAAATGATAAATCGCAAGTGCTTGAGGGTATTTCAATTTTTGATAAAAGAGTTTTTTTTAGTCTAGGATTTCAATGGCGATAAATAAGTTTTTAATATTTTTTGTTTTAATTCTTTGTTGTGCTTGTACATCCAATCCTTTTTGGGAAGATAGTCCCTCAAAAAAAATAAATATTCAAGGTTATATAAACACGCAAAGTAGTGTTTCCGATGTGCGTGCATTCGTTTTTGTTGAAGATCTAAATATTTCAACATATACGGATACTTCGGGTTTCTTTTCTATTGATCTTCCAAGCTTAGAAATGGAAGATGGCGTTTTTAGTGGAGCTGTAAAAGTGTATTATTATATTCATAATTATACGGTGGCTTATTCGACTTTGTATATAACAAATGGAAGATTAACAAGCGAACAGGTTGACTTTGATGATAATGGTGCCCTTATTGATTCTATAACTTTAAAACAGCTTGCTTCTTTTGATTTATCAGTTGATAATATTTGGAATCGATCAGATGGAGATACATTAAAATTAAGTTTAGCGATTACCTCAAAAAACCATCCTTTTAGCTATTGTTCTTATGTAGATATTCAATCCAATCCTCGTCTTTATTCGCCTTCTGGCGTTTTGTTAAAATCAAAGACGAATCAAGCTGTTTATTATGATAAGAACAATACTGATATTCTACAAATAACTGATATTTCATTAAATGAAACTAAGGTTCTTGAGTTTAAAGTAGCGGCCAATGGTTTTTTCCCATTTATATTAGATGATTATATATTGATAGAGCAACAATTCCTGCAAAGCGGAGAGCACGAAGTCTTGCCTTATATTCACATAATTCAAGATGATATTCCAGATGAATTATTTGAAAGTATGGGCATTCAAAATGTAGCTATTATTGGAGAAAATTTTTTTAAAATGCCTATTGATGTAATCAAAGAAACTCTATTAATTCAATAGAATTTAAATTATCGTAAATAATCTATTCTTTCTAATAAAGGAATTGCCATAAATTAAACTTCTAAATTTTTAATAAATGGAGATAAAATGGCAGGGAATGTAATTGAGTATAGTGATCAAAATTTTGATTCAGATGTTTTAGGGGCAGACACCCCCGTCCTAGTTGATTTTTGGGCGGTTTGGTGTGGTCCATGTAAGGCTATTGCTCCAATAGTTGAAGAAATAGCAAGTGATTACGACGGTAAAGTAAAAGTAGGTAAAATGGATGTAGATAATAATAATCAAGTTGCGATGAAATATGGTATTCGCAGTATCCCGACTCTTTTACTTTTTAAAGACGGTGAAGTCGTAGATCAAGTAATAGGAAACGTAGGAAAGGATAGTATAGAGAGCATGCTTGAAAAAGCGCTCTAGAATGCTAATTAAATAACAATTCATGCATAAAAAAGTCATCGTTATAGGTTCTGGACCGGCTGGTTTGACAGCCGCGGTCTACGCCGCAAGGGCAAATTTAGAGCCTCTAGTTTTTGAAGGTTCTCAACCAGGTGGACAGCTTACCATCACTACAGATGTAGAAAATTTCCCTGGTTTTCCAGATGGAATCATGGGGCCTGAGCTCATGGATCATATGAGGAAACAGGCTGTTCGCTTTGGTGCTAAATGCGAGTATAAAACTGTGACTAAAACCGATTTTTCTGAAAGCCCATTTAAAGTTTGGGTGAAAGATGTTAAATACACAGCTGATACGATTATTATATCAACTGGTGCATCTGCGCGATTACTAGGCCTAGATTCTGAAAAAGAACTTATGGGTTATGGTGTTTCGGCCTGTGCAACTTGCGACGGTTTCTTTTTTAAAGAAAAAGAAGTTATGGTTGTCGGCGGAGGTGATTCAGCAGCAGAGGAAGCAATATTTTTGACAAAATTTGCTTCTAAAGTGACAATCGTTCATAGAAGAGATGAATTAAGAGCTTCTAAAATTATGCGTGAAAGAGTATTAAATAATGATAGCATAGAAATTATGTGGAATAGTGCTGTTGAAGATATTCATGGCACAAAAGAAACTGGCGTAACTGGAGTTAAAATTAAAGATACGTTATCTGGCGAGATGAGAGATGTGAACTGTGACGGTATTTTTATGGCAATCGGTCATGTACCAAATACAGGCATTTTTAAAGGTCAGATTGACCTTGATGGGAAAGGGTATATAAGTACCCAACCAGATACGACAAATACGAATGTATCAGGTGTCTTTGCTTGTGGGGATGTGCAAGATCAAGTATATCGACAAGCAATTACTGCTGCTGGAACAGGATGTATGTCTGCAATTGATGCCGAGCGCTGGTTAGAAGATCATTAATAATTAGCATTACGTACCTTTCTATAAACTTCATTTTTTCGGAGGTATATAATGAATGAGACAAAAAGATTGATTTTTAAAGTCGATCGCTTAAAAAAGAACTATGGGTCGCTTGAAGCGGTCAATGTTAAAAAACTTGAAATCCATCCAGGTACTATCTATGCGCTAGTTGGTCCTCCAGGTTCTGGTAAAACCACTCTTCTAGATATATTATCTGGCTCACAAAAGCAATCTTCTGGTGAGCTTTATTTTGAGAATTCCAAATATAAAACTAACTGGTTTGGCAAGGTCTTAAAGCACGACGAAATTTTCTACAACTATGGTTTTGATGATTACGGTACTGGGTCTTCTGTTGGAAAGATTATAAATAAAATGTATGGTAAGAAATCAAATACAATTATGAAAAGGCATTTTAATAGTCCTAGGTTCAAGCATCTATGGGATCGATCAGTCTCATCGCTTACAAAAGGAGAGCTTCATTGGGTTGGAATGGTTCTTTCACTCGAAAGTGATCCAAGAGTGTTATTGATTGATGAATATGGTGTTCATATTACAAACAATATGGAACAGGAGTTTAGAACGCAGCTTAGAAGAATGAATAGGACTTTGGGTACTACTATTATCCTTAGCACGCCAAATGAAGATTTAGTTAAAAATTTCGCTTCTGTTCTTATATTTATGGATAATGGTCATATTTCTAAAATTCGATCCAAATCAAACCGGATTGGTGGTCCTAGAAGACCTGGAAGAAGAGGTCATTTCAATCATAAAAAAAAGAATACAAAGGCTAGAGGATCAAGCAATAAGCCTCCAGTTAATAAGCAAGGTGGTAAGTCAGATCAAAACTCTGGAAATTCGTCAAGAGGTTCAAGCAATAAGCCTCCAGTTAATAAGCAAGGTGGTAAGTCAGATCAAAACTCTGGAAATTCGTCAAGAGGTTCAAGCAATAAGCCTCCAGTTAATAAGCAAGGTGGTAAGTCAGATCAAAACTCTG
>CAJQGZ010000110.1 GCA_905478065.1 uncultured bacterium
TTCCTTGTGTGTTTTTTATAATCCATCGTTATCGGTGATTTTGAAGCTTTAAGGTTTTCTGAAATAGACACTCTATTTTTAATTTGATCTATAACCGCGACTTCATTAATTGTACCAGTATAAAAGATATCAACTTCGTGTTGCATAGCCTCTTTTGCTTGATCAATTAAAAAATTAGAGGTCATACTCTGCACCTCTTTCAGCGTAGATCTTCTTAGAAAAGGTGATTTCTTTCCATACATAACATAATCTCTTAGAGCTCTACCTGCAGTTGAAGGATCTTTAAATTCTTGATCCCTAGTTAGCTTACTACTTTCAACAAGTTTTTCTAACTTACTATTATCCTCAATCCGAACATGCATATTTGACATGAATTCATTTAGCAGGTCTAATGTCTCATTAAAAAATTTATCAAAACCACTAATACTAAATCCAAAATAGTTACCATTTGCATAAACTTCAATTTTTGACCCAATTTTTTGAAGTTCATTTTTATATTGATCGAAAGTTTTATTTTTTGTCCCCAAGAGAGAAATAAAATCAGCACTTTGAGATAAGGCCGCATTTTCAATTGTTCCTTGACCAAACTGAAGATTCATAGAAAAGATAGAATTCACAGGATTCTTCACGTAATAAAAATGAGTATTATCCCCGATGGTTTCTACCTTAACATCTTTCTTAAAATCAACAAATCGAGGATCTATTTTTTTTGGTTCAATATCGTTCAACATATCTGCGTACTCAGAACTAGATTCAGAGTTTTGAGGTTCAACTGGCTTGAATGGTGGCTTTTCAAGTTTGACTTTTTTATTATCACCCTTATCCGATCTAACAATTAAATAATTATCTGTAAAATATTTATTTGCTACTTCAACAACTTTCTGCTTTGTAACGCTATTTACTTTATTTGGATAGTTTTTTATCTCCTCCCAAGGAACATTGTCAAGAATTGTTGACATAATTAGCCATGTTCTACCATCTACACTTTCCATTCTTGTCTCATGATCCATACTCATATTTAATTTAATAGATTGTAGTAAATCTTCACTGAATTCTCCAGATTTAACTTTATCAATTTCTTTTAGTATAAGATTTTCACCATCTTCAAATGATTGAGTATCATCTTTTGGAACAAAGCCAAAGCCAAAGCCTCCATGATCGGTACCACCAAGCCCCGTTGTTGCATAAGAACCAAGAACTTTATTCTCGTTGTTTAATTTATTTAATAATCCTGTTTTTGAAGAATTACTAAAAATATTTGAAATCAAATCTAAGACCACAGCATCTTCGTGATTAGGTTTTACGGTTCGATAACCAAATCTAGCCACTCTATATGGAGTTATTGCTAAATCAATAACCTCTCTTCCACTAAAATCATCTTCAGGAACATCTAATTGCTCTACATCTGCACCTTTTTTTAGTTTGCCAAACTTAGCTTTGATTAACTTCTTAACATCTCTCTTATCAAAGTCACCAGCGATCAGTAAATGCATATTATTCGGCACATAATATTTATTATAATATTCTTTCATTTTCGACAATGAAGGCGTTTTTAGATGCTCAACAGAACCTAAGATTGTTTGCTGGCCGTATGGATGATTTTTAAAAAAATATTTTCTAGATGTTTCATTAAAAACCCTAAAAGGATTATCCATAGCTCTATTTTTTTCTTCATAAACAGTTTCAAGTTCAGATTGGAACAACCTAAATACAGGATCTAAAAATCTATGACTATAAAGGTCTACCCACTTTTCTATTTGCGCACTAGGAAATGAATTAAAATAATAAATAAAATCATACCCTGTTCCCGCATTTAAGCCCGTACCTCCCATACCTTCAATAAGCCTAGTAAACTCATTTGGTATTGCATACTCTGAAGCTTTTACGCTCAGATCATTAATGTGTCTTTGGATTTTTAAACGGGTTTTTTTATCTTTCTTTTTACTTAACTCGTCATATAAAACTTCAATACTATCAAGGTAAACTTTTTCTTTAGCATAATTAGTTGTGCCCATTTTTGATGTACCTTTAAATAATACATGCTCTAAATAATGCGCAATGCCTGTCGCATCAGAAGGATCACGTTTACCCCCACCATCAATGACAACAGCCCCAAACACACTAGTTTCATTCCGATCTTCGTTTAACATAACTGTTAAACCATTTTCAAGCGTGTAGACCTCAACATCTAAGGGACTAGGCTTTTCACAATTGAGTCCAAAAAACATCGCTATTAAAAAAATTAAAATCTTCATTATTTCCCCATTCTTGCAGGTTTATTGTTAAATAGTTTAATATAAATAGTTCGTAATCTAATCATCACGCTTGGTTGAAAAAAATTCTTTTAATATACTTATACATTGCTTTTCAAGTACCCCACCTTTAATGACGGTACCAGAGCCCAATCTCTTATCTCCACAAATTTGATACAATGAACCACAAGCACCTTTTTCACTATCGTAAGCACCAAAAACCACTCGCTTAAACCTCGAATTAACTATAGCGCCAGCACACATTGTGCATGGCTCTTTTGTGACATAAATAGTGCACTCATTTAGCCTCCAATCACCCAACGTACTAGCAGCAGCAGTTATCGATAAAATTTCCGCGTGAGCAGTTGGGTCTCCTAGCGAATCAACTTGATTATACCCCTTACCAATTATCCTTTCATGACAAACAATTACCGCTCCAATAGGAACCTCATTATTTGAAAAAGCTTTTTCAGATAATTTAAAAGCTTCATTCATCCAAAAAGAATCATCTTTTCGAGAT
The DNA here is from genome assembly GCA_905478065.1 of uncultured bacterium. Lineage (GTDB taxonomy): Bacteria > Fidelibacterota > Marinisomatia > Marinisomatales > UBA1611 > TMED80. The sequence goes on from CAJQGZ010000110.1 coordinate 2,773, forward strand.
GTTGAAAACGGAGAAAAATCGTCCAGAGTATTTATATGTTTTTCAGTGTTTGTTGTAAAGACTGAAGTAACTGAGCTAGCTCTGCGCGGCCTGATAAAGTTTCAACATTCATTGTAAGTGCTTTAACGATATTCGAAGGAAAACTTTGGTAATAAGAATCATTATAAATAGACTGCAAATTATCTCTGCATGAAGTAAAATATCCCATATTAAAGTCTGCTAGAGCTAATTCAAGTTTCACATCTAAATGGTTTATCTTCAAATCATGACTAAAATACCATGGCCCTAGCTCTGGCCTCTCTACTAAGACATATGTAGAATATTCTCTAACCAAGGAATCAATATTCATCCCACTATAAGCGAATGTTAACCCGGCATATAAATCGAGATCTAAATCTGGTGTATCATAAGCATCAAATGGCTTAGTTTGGCTTTCATGAAAATATACGGCAGCAGAATCAGCTTGTCTTAGTTTACCAAAACACCAACCTATTCCATTGTAACCATCAGCATAAGAGGAATCTTTTGCAACTGCATCATAAAACCATTCCCTGGCCTCTTGATACTCTCCAGTTTCATAAAGTGTCCACCCGTACCCAGCTAAATCTTCTTCTGTCGGAATGACTGATTGTCTACAATTCGTCGCAATAAGCATTAATGCAATTAGAGACATTTTTTTAAATATATTTAAAAACATCATTTTAAAAACATCATTTTTTTATTTTTTATAATGCCAGAATCAGTTTTTAATTGAATGAAATAAATGCCAGAGGGTAATGACTTACCAAACTTATCTGCACCATCCCATTTCACATAGAATTGACCTACCTGGCTTACATTATTGACTAAGGTAGCAACCTGTTGTCCAACAACATTATAAACGTTCACACTAACTCTTTGTTCAAGACCGTCCATTAAACCAATATCGTATTTAATTGTTGTGGATGGATTAAATGGATTCGGGTAATTTTGATGTAAATCTGTTTCTTCAGGTACAATAATAGTTTTAGGCCCGAGTCTAAAATATCCAGCGTTTTCGGTAAAAGTAAGTATTTGACCATTACGGCTTAATGACGGTAATTCTTTCCATATAACACCATTCTCTCTTTGATAAATCGCTAAGTCTTCTCTTACACTACCAAAATTTATTTCAATTGGCTTATTAAAGATATACGATTCATTACCAAGTACATATGACGCTTGGTCTGTAAAGTTTTTGACAAATAAGGAGCTGTCAAGAACTAGAAAATTTTGATCCGCATCAACACTACCAGGATCTCCCGCAATACTAAATCTCCCGTCAGGACTATTTGCATACCACCTATTAGCTACTCTAGCTGGAGCAAGGTTAAAAGTATTAGTATATATTGTTTTTCCGACTTCAGCTACCGCAAGGACATCAAATGAATACCCACCCCCGATTCCAAAACTAAAATCTCCAGTATAAGTATGAGCACCTACCGTATCAATATCAATACGCTGATTTTGAACTTCAAGCTGTAGGTATTTTGTTTTTTGTTGTTTATCAACGATAATAATACTCACATAACTAGAAAAAGCATTATTTTGAATAAGAGAGACTTCAATATCTGGCCTTGGTACACGCAACACATTCAAAGTGAATAATTGAGAACTTTCTGCTTCTTCATCTGAAGCCGTTACTCTAAAGTTTGCAGAACCAGACCACAGATCAAATGGGTCAAATAAAACAGTATCTCCAAATCCATCTGATAAATACGGCTCACTAGAAAAGTTTACCGAATCGGTATTGTAAATACCTTCGATTCTAAACGTCAAGGTGGAGTCATCAACATCTGATGTGAATTGAGAAAAATCAATCCAAATTGAATCATTTTCATTTATTACAATTGTATCAATCACAGCTACTATAGGCGGGTCATTTTCAGGTAAAATATTAACGATTACAGTATCTAAATCATAGGCACCAAATGGATCTTCTGCTCTAAAAATAATTCTATGGTCTGATCCGTGGTAATTTGAATCACTGTTAAACACAGCATATATATTATCATCCGTGGTTGTGTCAATATCGACTGTGATAAGTGAGTTAGCCGCTGATAACAATCTCATTGTTGTATTGCCTGATTTTTTTGCAAGAGTAGGAATATCCACACCTTTTGAAGGATCAAATCCTAAATATTCTTTCATCAGTTTTGTTTGCACTGACTTTGGTGTTCCAGGTCCAATAATAACACTCGCCAAAGGAAAATCTTCATCAAGCTGGGAGGTGTCCATAATTACAAACTGCCATGAAAGCTCTGAGTCAGTATTATCAATGTCACTCACGTAATCGCTTAAATTTATTTTAACCTCTTCTGAAGCTGGCTTATCTTCTGCCCAGCTTAGCTCACGGTCTGAGCCAAGAATTGCGACAATAGGTGTATCGTTCACAGCATTAACGGTTGCGTTATAATTAATAGTATCTCTAAATCCATATGCATCCTCTGCATAAAATGTGAAGAGATATTCTCCAGATTGATCTATAATTGTATCCTGACCTAGAAGCGTCAGAGTCGAATCTTGAATAGGAGTCCAAGAAACCAATCCATTAAAAGAATCTATAATTGGAGGGTTAATTGAAACAGTGTTTGTATCAAAACCACCAGACAAGTTGCTTACTAATTTTTTTGGCTCTATAAAATATGTAAAAGCATCATTTTGAAGCGTTGATAAATCTAAGTCAGCAACTTTAATTGTATCGTAATCCCAAGCTATATCTTCATACAAAATCAAATCGGTAATATTATCAATGATAACTGGTGCCGAATTAAGTCGCTGAATAGCATTTGTATAAATTGTATCAGAGGCATTACCTGCAACATCAAAAGCTCTTACAAAAAGCATATAATGAAGCTCATGCTTTAAGGTATCATTATAATCATAAATTATATCACTATTTGATATAGGATCATTTACAACGCTGTCTAATGCGTTCAACGTTATGGGGTTATTAAACGACGGTGCATCATTTTTATATATTTTATACCAATAACCTGGATCATCGATTCCATCTAAGTTAGAATCGACAGTAAATAAGCTGTCAATTCTATTAAGAGTATCTGCGGAAGACCCACCATTCCATGTTGAAGGATAAACATAAGCCTGCAGTTCGTAAAGATCAACGCCTGAAGCAGCAGCACCTCCCGGATCTGTAAACTCAGACCAACTAATTGTAATTGTATCACTAGAAATTAATTTTGATCCAACAGCACCAGCAAAGTTACCATCGTTGTAAGCGCCAAGGGATGGCGATACGATATCATAGCGAATTGTATCGGCGTTAGATAAATCAACGGAATATAAATTATTTTCCATTTTATATGCATCACTAGGTTGTCCGTAAGTGATATTACCATGCATATCCTCTAATACAGCCCTGAATTGCATTCTATTAAATGCGCCTTCACCTGTATTAAGCATTGTCTCTGGTATTAAATCTTCGATACCACGAGTAATTGTAATCATATTTATATAATCACCAAAGGGTGTAAAGCTAAGATCAGATTTTATTGTATCTCCATTACCAAATATCTGCCACTGACCTGTACCTAAATCAATATTACGAATCTGTAAATCAATTTTTGCTTGAGGCCCCCAACCTGAAGCTTCTCCCAGAAGAGTACTATCGGTGGAAGGTTTTTGATACGGAATGTCAATATAAATACTGTCTGTTGCTTTATTTATCCAATTTTCAATTACACGAAATCCAGTCGTTTTAAATGTATCCGTAGGGAACGTCACTTCGGAATGACCCTCAGCAAATATAGGATAGCTTATATCCCCCCAGGGATGAATATTATCAATCTCTAGTGCAAGTCTAGAATTAATTAACCCAGATTTTTGAGAACTATTTCCATAATTTGTAACAGGAGTACCCGACCTATCGTTTGCAACTAATGTTGTTTTTAACGTACCATCATTCTTCGTGCTATCTTTAATGACTATTCTATAATGGAATGTCATCGCAGTCTGCTCGCCCACATCTTTAATATCTACTTCTGGAACAGGAAATGGTAAAATGCCTATCTCTGTACTACCATCTGTAGCACTATTAGAGTTGTATTCAAGACTTAACGTTGGTGGCGAAGAAGGATTGTATTTTACTTTTTCATTCATCTCTACTTTTACAAGAACAGTATCACCAGAGATAGCAAAACAACAATATGATTCGATCCCGCTAGGGTCGTAAGATGTCAAAAGTGAATCTCTAAGATTTTCGTAAGTAATAGTTGCTGTAGGTTCAGTATTATCAAAATATAAAAGGTTTTCAAAATCAGAAAATACTAGACTATCATTATCAAATGAATTCCCAGCAAGATCATTAGAAGACAGCTGTGCCCATACAAAACCATCATATATATTATCTGCTGAATTTGATTGTACATCAGTTGAATCAATAACATAATACCACGTTCTTGCATCATCAGTTGAATCAATCATTACTATTGGTTCGTCAATCTTTGGAGAATTTAACGTATCTATGTATGAAGCTAGATCATCAACAATCCAAGTAGCACCGCCTTTGCTCTGTGCAGAATCACCACCATAAAATAATCTAATAGTTGGTGCAACAGTTTGAAGCTCATTAAAAGTAACCTTGATTATCGTACCAGCTTTTGGAGATAAAGATGTTATATACTCAGTTTCGTAAGTCACCTTTGCTGTAGGCGCTTTAGTATCAAACGTAACATGTTTGATAGTATCTATGCCAACATTACCAACCATATCTGTACCTTGAAAAATAATATCATATGTATTGCTGTCAGCTAAAGCCGCAGTTAATAGAGTATTATTATTTATTGAATACGGCCCTTTTGCACCGCGGCTAAGTTCATCAAAGACGTCAGCTGTCAGTGAAATCGGATCACCTTCCGTTAGAATAGCTGGACTAGCAGATGCACCCACAGGCTTAAATTTAACATTTGCAGAACTCATATCTTCACTATTGTACCAACCTAATGTAGAAGCCCGAATGAAAGAACTATCTGCAAGTAGAAACTGATCAAAAATTGGAGCCTTATTATCAAACTTAAAAGCCGTACTTGACGTGTAACCAGTCAGCGAGTCTACTGAATTTCCTGCTAAATCTGTGCCACTAATAAACAATCTCAAATTGAACACTTCTTCATCAAATTCTGTTTTTGTTGGCAATGTAAAAGAATATTTTATACTATCTCCATCTAAAGCCGTATTGTTGTAATCTCCATCCAAAGCCGGAAAAATATTTGTAGTAATAGGTAATGATAAAGAATCAATAGATAATGTTGGCTTTACGACTTCATTGTCAGAATCAGGTGATAAGAACATGGGCTCAGAGGGCAATGCGACTACTTTTATTAACTGTCCAGACTTCCCTTTGTTTTCATCTTTAGCTATCGCATAAGTCGCATTTTCATATTCAAATTGGACAGTTGGTCTTGTATTATCAACAATCAAATATTTTTTATTTGTTACACTAGCAGAATCAGTAGGATTACCTGCTTTATCAGTTGCAATAATCGATAGAGTAACGACACCGTCATAAATATTTGTTGTCCTATCTCCAGGAATATCAATCTGATAAGTATAAGTACTACTATCAGAACCTATAGTCATTGATTCATTTGTAGTTGGGTTTAATGGAACACTATTACTTTCATAAGTGGCTGAAATTTTTGGCGCATCATAAGCAAAATCTGTCGGGTCAAATCTAATTGTAATTACCGGACTATGATCCACTCCGTTTACATACTTTCTAGAATAAGTTAAATTTGCATAGTCATGAGGCGTCTCATCGATAATTAAAGATTTGTTACTTACAGTAGACTGGAATGTAATATTTCCTGCTTTGTCAGTGACTCTATTGCGAAAGTATAAAGTTTTCCCTTCCACAAAATCACCGGATATTGATTCAATATTAGAAGAATCAACAACAATTGTTATAAATCCAGCATCAATGTCAGCCTGCTGAACTATAACAGAATCACCTATATTAGACCACGTTGCAGTTGACGCATCATTCGTAGAGGCCATTTGAACTTGGACATTACCATCAACTAAAGAAACATCTCGATCAATTGTTATTGCACCGTTTGGATCATCAAAAGCAATCCATGATTTAAATATCACTCCAGTATTAGTGCTATTGTAAAATCCTGTCCTGGAAAAACCAGCGCCAACAACCGTGTCCGGAACAATCTCTATGTAATTATCTATTGATGGCGTTATGGCGTAATTGTACCCTGATACAGGAAGCCCAATCTCAGGATCAAGGGGCATTACTTCATCAACAATTAATTCGGAACCAGATGTCGCAGTCCCCTGAGTTGGATTGCCCGCTTTATCAATGATTATAGCAGCAAAATCTATTTTCCCATTCTGCTCAGGATTTGCTGCACTTTCATTTGGGTAATTAGCTAGTACAGATAAAGCTGATTCCATCGTTGCAGCATCAATTTCAAAGTGAAGTGTTTTTCCTGGGAACTGTCCGTAATTAAGAATCCCGCTAGCTTCGTTCCACGATCCTGATGGCTCTGCTCCTCCTCCAACACCATCTGTTAAAATAGTTGAAGTTCCGACTTCAACATATGCACCTGGTGAATCGGTCGATGTGTTCCATACACGACCTAAAATTTGAACTTTCCCGCCAATTAAACTTGGATCGCCGTCAGCAGTTTCATTACCATTTTGATCCTTAGAATTTGTAATCGGTATAATGAGACTAGTTGAATTAGAATTCCAATAACCTTTAGCCGTGTTTGTACCTTGGACAAACAATGTATCAATCGTAAAGCTAGAGGGTGCAAGACCATCAATTTCAACAGTTGAAAGGTCTTCTAAACTAGAACCACTGACTGCAGTAAAAACAGACATGTCATTACCAGCAACATCCCTAAAGCTTCCAGTCACTGAGTTAAGAGCTGTAAAAGTTAACTTGGAACTAACATCATTCGCTTGAACTGTGTATGGCACTGTAAGTGTGGTCACACTCTGAAGACTGGATTCCTGAATTTCAAGATCTGCTATACTCGCATCATTAAAGCCTATCGTAGCAGTACCGCTTGTCAGAGTTAAACTTTCTGAGAATGTAAATTTTAAACTTATGACGCTATCTATTCCAAATAAACCATCATTATTACTATCATCAGCCGTATTTACTGATCTTACACTACTTATTTGCGGAGCAGTTGTATCGATAAATGTTTTAGTTGTTGAAATATTAAGAGTAGTTCTGTTTCCAGCAATATCAACGACTTCACCTTTAACATTTATCGAGTCATTTTCAACAAACTCTTTTAAAGCCTCAATTTCATTTTTAGTTATTGAAGCTAGAACGGTACCTCCTATAACATTACTCGATGGAAGTATAGATACAGGAGAACCCAATTTTTCATAGACAGCGGAGGTTTCGTCTCCACCGACGCCAGCAAGAATTCTAATTTTTCCATTGCTGACCGATGGATCAATTGCTGAGACCTTAAGACTAACATCAAAGTTCTCATTTGTGCTATTCCAATAATTTGAAACTACAGTTCCTCCAGAAGAGGCAATAGAGTTAAGATCATAATATGCAATAAAAGGAGCCGTTTCATCAATCGTAAGTGTAGTTAGACTAGCAGATCCTTGTGTTTCGTTTCCATCCTTGTCAGCAATAACCGCAGAAATATTAACAACATTGCCGTCACTAAACCAAGCAGTTGGAGAAGCTTCAGTTCCCTCAAAATCTTGCATAGAAACATTAAAAGTAATTGAATCTCCTAAATCTGAGTCAGTTATTGTTATTGCAGAAGTAAGAATATTATTGTAAGCAAACCCATCTACTTTTGCAATCAAACGAACAGTTCCACTCACGAGTTTTGAATTGTCTTCAATTGGGACTTTTACGGTTAGACCTGTATTGTATTTATTCCAATACCCCGGTGTAAGCGGGTTCCAAAAAGAAGTTACTATGGTATCAGCATTGGTTGTTTTTGTCAAAATACTTCCAACAGTAAAATCTGAAGGAGGACTGTCATTATCGACTATAGTAATCTCAACTTCATTGTTTGATGATACGGGAGTTAAGCCATCATCTCCAGTTGCCCAGATCTTATCTGAACCCTTATCTCTGTAGCCATCAATTTGTAAAAAGAAATTTTCATATTCAGCTGTCAATGTTTTCTCAACTATATCATCATCCCATGAATCAATAGGTATAGACAAAGTCAAATCAGAGCTCGCACTAGTAGCAGCAGGTATTATTACAGATTTTGTATTGACACCAATAGCACTCAAATCTGTGTTGTCTGTTCCAAGATAAAAATCATAATTAGCATCTGTTCCAGATTCTGCAGAACCGCCTGCTT
>CAJQGZ010000111.1 GCA_905478065.1 uncultured bacterium
AGAACAGGCTCTGGAGGACCCAATGATGATGGTCTTAATATTCCAGAAGGAGATGTTGTTATAAATGATAACGCTTCATCTAATGAGTATGGTTATCAAGCGGTAGATCCAGTTCAAAGAGCAATTGGAAATCCAAATCCAGACTTTGTTTTAGGTTGGAACAACAATATGAAAATCGGACCAGTTAATGTAGGATTTTTGTTAGATTGGAGAGAAGGTGGTGATATGCTTAACGGTGTTGCTTGGGCTCTTTCATTTTTTGGAAGATCTCAACTTACTGCTGATACCAGGACTGAAGCACCGACACCTATTGTTGGTGTAAAATCAGATGGTTCACCAAATGATATTCCTGTTGTAAGAGATCAGTATTATTATCAATCTTCAGTTGGAGGTTTTGGTTCCGTATGGGAGCAATTCACAGAAGACGGAGGATGGGTAAGACTTCGTGAAGTTAGCCTAGGTTATGATATTCCAATGTCCAAAATAGGTATTGATTTTATTGATAGCGGAAACATAAGTATAGTAGGAAGAAACTTGTGGTATTCTACAGAATATAATGGAGTAGATCCCGAGACATCTTTAACAGGTGTAGGGAATGGTCAAGGTGTTGACTACTTCAACATGCCTTCTACTAGATCTGTAATGTTTAAATTAAATTTAAATCTATAAATCATGAAAAAGATAGAAAATTTTATAAAAATTATTTTTTGTGTTGTTCTCTTTAGCGCTTGTGAAAGCTTTTTAGCTGATGACATTAACCGTGACCCTAATAATCCAAGTGTTGTTACACTTAATGCCGTATTACCAAGTATTCAAATTAGGCATATGGATGTTTATGGAGGACAGACCTCAAGAGTAAATTCTATGTTTGCACAACAAACAGAAGGAGTTGCAAGACAGTGGTCATCATTTAATGATTATTCTGGATTGCAACCGGTAAGATTTAATACTGTTTGGGATATATACTATGAAGATATATTAGTTGAGGTTAATTCTATGATAGCTGATGCACAAGAAGATGGCTACAACCACTATGCTGGTATTGGTCAAATTCAAAAAGCTGCAGCATTATTAGATATGACTTCATGGTGGGGAGATATTCCATATAGCACTGCTGCTTTAGGAATTGAGGAAATTAATCCTACATTTGATGCTCAAGCATCTATATATACTGAAATCTTTAACCTTTTAGGTTCTGCTACAAGCTTGCTAAATGGAAGTGATGGTGGATTCGCTGTTGGGGGAGATGATGTTATTTATGGTGGTAATACTAGTAGTTGGATAAAAGCTGCAAATGCAATAAAAGCTAGAGCTCATATGCACCTTGGTGATTATGCTAGCGCACTTTCTGCTGCTAAATCATCATTTACTTCAAGGGCAGATAATATGTCATATACATTTGGAACAACTCAGCAAGCTGGTTGGTGGAGATTTAATGATGGCCGTACTGGTGATATTGAATTTCATCCAACTCTAAGAGCATTGATGACAGATTTAAATGATACTGATAGATTAGCTGTTTGGGATCAAACTTTCATTACAAGTCACCCATACATGAAACCTAATTATGAACAAGCATATGTTTCATATAGAGAAATGCAGTTTATTATTGCTGAATGTCTGAGCAGAACCAATGGAAGTTCAACTGAAATGGAGGCTGCTTATTTAAAAGGTATTGAAGCTTCATTTGATGAAACTGGCCTTGGTAATTCAGAGTATAGTTCATATGTTTCTCAAAATGCAGTTAATCCTGGTGGAGCAAGTTTAGATTTAGAAGATCATATTTTAACTCAAAAATATATCGCTATGTTTGTTCAGCCAGAAGTATTTAATGATTTAAGAAGAAATGATTTCCCTAATTTAACTCCTACATCGGGATCACAACTCCCTGTTAGATGGAATTATTCAGGAGATGAGGCTCTTTTTAATCCTAATGTTCCAGTTGGAACAACTTTATTTACTCCCAAAAATAGTTGGGATAATTAATTTAGAAATTCAAATTAATTTCGGAAACCACCTCATTTGAGGTGGTTTTTTTGTTTGTAATAGAAGCTAATAAGTTTTCATTCAAAGATTTTGTTTAAATTTAAATATGAAATTAAAATATGTTTTTTTAGTAGGTTTCCTGCTTTTGGTTTTGATAAATTCATGCAGTAACAATAATAAAATTGTATATAATAACGTAATTGCTTCAGCCCATCCATTAGCTTCTTTGTCTGGAAAAAAAATGTTTGAACAAAACGGAAATGCTTTTGATGCTGCAGTGGCTGCTGCTTTTACTCTTTCTGTTGTTGAGCCAAGTATGAGTGGTATTGGAGGTCGACTTCAGGCAATTTACCATAAATCATCTGGAAATATTGGGGGAGTTGATGCTTCAACACAAGTTCCTATGAATTACAAAGCATCTGATGAAAAATATTCTTACGGTTACAAAACCATTGGAATTCCTGGTGTTGTTGCAGGATTACTAAAATTACATGAGAATCACGGAAGTCTGCCCTTGGAGAAAGTTATGGCTCCGTCAATTGAATATGCTGAAAAAGGATATCAAATATTGCCACTTGAAGCTTATAGACAAGAAAGTGCTAAAAATATTTTCAAAGAATTTGAGGGTACAAGAATCCATTTCCTTCATAAAAACGGAAATTCTTATAAGGCGGGAGATTTAATAATTCAAAAAACCTTATCAGAAACTTTAAAACAAATAGCAATAAATGGAAAGTCAGGATTTTATGAAGGTGAAGTTGCTTTAAAAATGGTAGAAGATATTCAGTCTAATGGAGGAATTCTTACGTTAGATGATTTGAAAAATTACAAAGCTCTAGATTCAGAGGTTCTTAAAGGGACTTTCGAAGACACCGAGGTTTACTCTTTGAATTTGCCGTCATATGGTGCTATTACTATTCAAATACTTCAGATTATAGATCAGCTTTCCAAGCCAAATTCTGAAGAATCCTGGGCTAAATATTTCAATTCTTCAACAGCCCTAGCTTATAGCTATCGTAACTATCAGCAAAACCCTGATTCATTGGCTAAGATCTTGGATTATGACTTGGCTAAAGAATGGGCAAAAAAAATTGAAGAAGATGCCTTGCAACTTGCAGAAAATACTCTGAAAATTATTCCAGAATCCTGGACTGCTTCAATTGGTCATACTACACACCTTACTGCTGCTGATGATCAAGGAAATGTGGTTAGTTTAACCCAAACCATTGGACCTAATATGGGTTCTAAAGTTGCTTCAAAAGATTTGGGTTTTCTTTATGCAGTTAGTCTTGGAGGCTATTTAGGTGAATACAATCCTGGGGATCGATTAAATTCACATATATCTCCTACTTTATTTTTGAAAAATGGAATAATTCATTTAGCTATTGGCGCTGCTGGTGGGAGCAGAATTATAACTGCAATAACCCAAGTAGCTCATCGTTATTTATCACAAAAAAACAATTTGAAAAAGGCATTATATTTACCGAGAGTATATCCTTTTGAAGATACACTTTGGATTGAAGACCATGATGGAATAAGGGAGTTGAATGCAGAATTTGACCCAGATGTTTATCCTATTAAAATGATTGATGAAAAAGCTCGCTTTGGTAGAGTTCATGCTGTTTCGTATGATTCTATAACCAAAACTTGGACTGGAGCTGCAGATCCAGACTGGGAAGGTACTGTTGAATATCATTTAAAACCATAATATAGTTCAAGATTCATTCAGATTACTGAGTTAAAATTTATAAGTTAATCCCGTTTGTAGTGAGTTCAGTCTAGTTTTTTTAGAATTATCTATACTTATGACTGATATGCCACGATTATATTTAACTTCAAAGTTTATAGATTCTAAAAGTTTAAATGAAAAACCAAGAGTTGCTCCCAAGGGAGAAATCTTTTTTATAGTGTTATCCAGTGAGGTAAATTCATCTCTAAATCTAAAGCCGTAAAGCCTTCTACTAGCTTTTCGTTGCTCTCTTTTAACTGCGAAATTAGTTCTGAGGCCAGTTAAAAACACAATTTTCTTAACTTGTTTACTAAATAAAACTTCTAAACCTATAGTATTATAAACAATTATTTTTTTCCCGGTTTCTTCTAATTCTCTATAATATCTATATCCACCATTTTTTGAATAAAAGAAATGACCTATTAAATCAATTGAGCTTTTAATATGGAATGTCCTTCCCAACCCGTAGTAAACAGAATTTCTATTTTTAAAGCCTTCGCTTGAAAAGTTATTCAGGCCTGATTGAATATAACCTAATTGAATAAAGAAGTGAGCTTTATCAAATTCATTTTTTTTTACTTGCTTGATTTTATCTTCAATCTTTCTATAGTAAGTAATTTTTTGTTCATATCTATTGTTTGATTTTTTATTCATTCTAGGATTGTAGTCATTTCTTATAACCTTCTGAATTCGAATATAACTGTTGCTACCAAGATCAATAAGGTATCCATTAGATGGCTTTTTTTTCCAAATTGGATAAAACTCTTTTTTAACAAATAGATAGTCTCCCAATCTTACATTTGAAATATTTGTTACTTTTCCTTGAGAATCAACAATTTTATCCAAATAAGCATTGTATCGAAAACCGTCTATTAAGGGAGTTAAATAGGGGTTACTTTTTATTATTGAATCATCGTTCTCTGATTCACTTGATTTTGCATCAAAACTTATATTGTAGAGATTTCTAGTGTCAAAAGCATTTCTAACACCTACTTGACTGAAGCAATTACAGTAAAGCATTATAAAAAAAAGACCTTTTAAAAGTTTTACATCTGGAATGTAATTTGTCATTTTAATTCCTTTTTATTTAAGATCTAAATTAATATATAAATGTAAAGGATTTGAAATTTAGACACTAGTTCTTGTAGTTGGTATATAATCCCAAATCTCTGTATTTAAGACACTACATACATTGCACCTCAAATATCCTATCTAATGTAATGACAAGCAGCATATTGGGGATTTATAAAGTAGGGGTTCTCCCTAGGGCTTAACTGGCATAGAGGGGTGTAATCCAAACTCTCATGGTCAGGGGTGTTTTCTTTTAAACCAAAGGCATACTATCTACAGTAAGTCCAAATAGGCTTACAATAAACTTTACCAAGAATGAAAGAAGCTAATAATGAAGTAACTAAAAACCATCTTAGTTAATTCAAAAAAGGTTTTTAGTCCTTAATTAATTAAAAACAATTAGCTTTGCAATTCACAAATAATAATGTAATGAGTATAGGAACAGTAAAATTTTTTAATAACGCCAAAGGTTTTGGTTTTATAACACCTGATTCAGGAGAAAAAGATGTATTTGTACATTCGAATAATTTAGTTGATAACATCACTGAAGGAGACAAAGTAAGTTATGACTTAGAATCAACTGATAAAGGT
>CAJQGZ010000112.1 GCA_905478065.1 uncultured bacterium
ACCATTTTGTAAAATGGGCTAGAAATAATAATCAAAAAATGAAAAGTGTTCATTATCCAAATGTGAATAAGAAAAATTTATTTAAGGAAGGATATATTGCTTCTAAGTCAGGTCATTCAAGGGGTAGCACGGTAGATTTAACTATAATTGATTTTGAAACAGGGTTAGAACTAGATATGGGTACATGTTACGATTTTTTTGGTGAAGAATCATGGATCACATTTGAGAATATCAATGTAGTTCAAAAACAAAACCGCCTACTTCTTCAATCGGTTATGAAAAAATATGGTTTTAAGCCTTTAAAGGCCGAATGGTGGCATTTTACGTTACATATTGAGCCTTTTCCCAATAAATATTTTAATTTTAAGATTATTTAAAAATAATGGTTCGATATAAAAAGATTGCTGTTATTTTATGTTTAGTTTCTCTTTCAATTGCAGAAGATATCAAACCTAGTTACGAGCAAACTTCAATTAAAATTATTAATTCTCTTAAATCAGATAGTGTTGGTTATAATAGATTATCTTATCTTTGTGATATGTTTGGTCCAAGGCTTAGTGGTTCAAAAAATCTTGAAAAAGCAATCGACTGGATTATAAAGGAAATGAAACTCGATGGATTATCTAATGTAAAAGGTGAAAGAGTAAAAGTACCTACTTGGATAAGAGGGGAGGAATCATTGCAAATTCTGGTTCCGTATATAAAAGATTTAAAAATTCTTGGAATAGGTGGTAGTGTTGGTACACCTAAGGCTGGAATTAGTGGAGAAGTTTTAGTACTAAATAGTTTTGATGAACTGGAAGAAGTAAAGTATAAAGCAAGGGGAAAAATTGTTTTATTTAATGTGCCTTTTACTACTTACGGTGAAACGGTAAAGTACAGATATGATGCTCCTAGCAAAGCTGCAAAGTACGGTGCAAAAGCGACTTTAATTCGTTCTATAGGATCCTGGTCTATGAATACGCCGCATACTGGTACAATGGGAGAATATACTTATCACAAAAAAATTCCTCATGCTGCTATTACTTCTGAAGATGCAATGATGATATCTAGGATATCTAAAAGAGGACAAAAAGTAGTATTAAAATTAAATATGGATGGAAAATTTGTCGAAGATAGGTGGTCTAGAAATATCATTGCCGAACTTAAAGGTTCTACTTACCCGGAAGAAATAATTGTAGTTGGTGGGCATATTGATTCATGGGATGTTGGGCAAGGTGCACATGATGATGCTGGTGGTTGTGTGGCTGCTTGGCGTGCTGTTACGTTAATTAAAGAATTGGGATTAAAACCACGAAGAACTATCAGAATAGTCTTATGGACAAATGAAGAAAATGGTGGGAAGGGAAATGAAAATTATAAAAATGAACATTTATCTGAGTTAAATAATCACATACTTGCTATAGAATCTGATGGTGGTGTTTTTGCGCCTCGAGGTTTTGGTTTTACAGGAAGTGAAAAAGCTAGAGATTACATTCTAGATATTGCATCATTACTTGACCCAATTGGAGCTGGGACCATTACTAATTGGGGTAGAGCAGCAGACGTAGCGCCATTAAATGATAACGGTGTTCCAGTAATGTCTCTTAATGTTGATAATTCTAAATATTTTTGGTACCACCACACAAATGCTGATACTTTTGATAAAATTGATTTTCGAGAATTTAATAACTGTATAGCTGCCATGGCGATAATGAGCTATGTTGTTTCTGATATGGAAAAAAAGTTGCCAAGGTAAATTACAATTATAAGATATGTTTTATAAAAATACATACATAAGACTATTTCTATTAATTGTTATTATAATTCTACTCCATAAATATGCTCCAACTCCTTTAAAATACCCTAAAACCAATATGAATAATAATATCAGTGACAATTACCACGGTAAAGAGGTAAAAGATGAGTACAGGTGGTTAGAGGACGAAACCTCAGTACAAACTGATGCGTGGATTCAAAAACAAAACGCGTTTACTGATAGATATATAAGAAAAATCCCCTTTCGTAAAAAGATTCAAAAAAGGCTTAAAGAACTTTGGAACTATCCAACCATGAGTATGCCATTTATTAAAAATGATAAAATTTATTTTTACAAAAATAATGGCCTTCAAAATCAATCTATTTTATACGCGAAAACGAACATAGAAGATTCTGATACCTCAGCAAAAGTAATAATTGATCCTAATAAATTATCTAAAGATGGAACTGTAGCTCTTAGTGGTATATATTTTTCAAATGATAACAAATACCTTGGGTATTCAATCTCAAAATCTGGCTCAGATTGGAGAGAGTTTTTTATTAAAGATTTATCTTCAGGGAAAAATTTAAATGACCATCTGCAGTCGATTAAATTTAGTGGAATGTCCTGGGTCGATGATGGTTTTTATTATAATGCTTTTCCTCAACCAAAGGATGGTCGCGAATTATCTGAGATTAATCATAGTAGTAAAGTATTTTTTCATAAATTAGGCACAAGTCAAGACGCAGATCGCTTGGTTTTTTCCGATTCTAAAAACCCAAAAATAAATAATTACCCATCAACAACAAAAGATGGTGGATTTTTAATTATTTATAGAACTAAAGGTACATACGGTAATAAACTATTAGTTAAAGACTTAAGAAATGAAGGCAGCGATTTTGTAAGTATTGTTAATGATTTTAATTCTGATATAGATATTATTGACAATCTTGATGGTAAGCTTTTAGCTATTACAGATAGAAATGCACCTAGAAAGAAGGTTGTCTTAATAGATCTAAAAAATCCAGAAGAAAATAACTGGGATACTATTATACCTCAAAATGATAATATCCTTACATCGGTTAACATAATAAACAATAAACTAGTTGCTCATTATATGGTGGATGTCCTTTCTAGTTGGTTAATTCATGATTTGAAAGGTGAATTAATTCAAAAAGTAGAATTACCAGGGCCTGGAATATCTTATGGATTTGGTGGTAGTAAAGAACAATCTGTTTCTTGGTATATTTTTGAATCGTTGGTTCATCCTCCCACGGTTTTTATGTATGACTTTGATAAATTCAAATCAAATTTATACTATGATTCAAAAGCTAAGTTCGACAAAGATAGATTTATCATGAAGCAAGAGTTTTATTTCTCGAAAGATGGTACAAGGGTTCCAATTTTTATTGCTTACGAAAAAGATCTCGTTTTAAATGGTTTATCTCCTACTCTGCTATATGGTTATGGAGGATTTAATATATCTGAAAAGCCATATTTTAATAAAACAATTCCAGTTATACTTGAAAATGGAGGTGTATATGCTATCGCTTGTATTAGAGGAGGTGGAGAGTATGGTCAGGATTGGCATAGTCAGGGGATGCTAGAAAAAAAACAAAATGTATTTGACGATTTTATTGCTGCGTCAGAGTTTTTAATCACTCAAGGTTTTACTTCACCTGATAGATTAGCAATAAGGGGCGGCTCAAATGGAGGAACATTAATCGGTGCTGTTCTTAATCAAAAACCTCACCTTTTTCGTGTTGCGTTTCCAGAAGTCGGTGTTATGGATATGCTAAGATATGAAAAGTTTACGATAGGCTGGGCATGGGCTGTTGAATTTGGGTCTGTCGAAAATAAAAATAGTTTTGTGAACTTATTATCATATTCACCATTACATAATATCAAAAAGAAATCATATCCTTCTGTTCTAATTTATACCGCTGACCATGATGACAGAGTTGTTCCTGCTCATTCATATAAATACGCAGCCAAGCTACAAAGTAATCAAATGAATGATGTAGATCCAATTCTAATTAGGATAGGTACAAAAACTGGTCATGGTGCAGGTAAATCGACAGAAACAAAGATAAGAGAATATGCTGAAAAATGGGCTTTTATGTTTTATGAGATGGGAATAAAGTACTAAGAAACAATCTTATCGATATCTTCCCTTATTAGGATTAATATTGCTGATTGAGGGACAATAAGGTACCCTTTTTGTTCTATTTCAAGCTCTATCGCAGCTTTCCCTAGATAAAGGGCATAATCACCAATCTCTGCTTGAGTAGGAATATATTTAACATCGCTCTTAGAATCTTTCCATGGCTCATCAACAATATCATCAGGAGCCCCTAATGGTATACCAGGACCAACCTCAACAACAATGCCAGCTTTGACTTCTTGCTTTTCAACAACACTAGGAGGGAGGTAAAGCCCCGCTGGAGAAGTCTTATCACCTTTGTCGGGTCGAATTAAAAGTCTGTCACCTACAACCAAGATTTGTTTATTCTTACTTTTCACTTGATAAACCCACTAAAGAATATTTTGTAAAGTTTAATTATTTTTAGAATCTATTACAGTGGGTGGTGTTTCTTTTGGTTTGCTACCCCAATAAGAAGGGCGTGTATTAAGCATATAAAATAGATTTTCAGAAGTACGATATACTATATCTACACCAATATTTCTGTAAAAGTTGTGAGCATAGTCTTGACCTTTATTGCTAAATATAGTCGATGCTATCAGCTTGTCATCCTGAAAAACTGATAAGAGTTTTCCAGAAACGGTATCAACGCCAAATGTAACCCATTTATTTGGATTTTTTGACATAACCATATCATAAGTTCCGCCGATAACTTTTTCAAAGAATTGGTCGATTTGCCTATCTTTAACAACTAACGAATCATTATCAAGGATAGACCAAACTGAGTCAGTTTTAAAAAGAGTGATTGATTCACCAGAAGAATCTTTGAGTATAATTTTATTTATAATATCTGCATCTAAATCAAATATCGTTTCAGAGGTGCCTATGTATTTATTTTGTTGTCCTTGATTGATAAAATAAAGAAATAATAATGTGCCAAAGGCGATGAGTAAGTATTTTAAAGATTTATTCATATATTTGTTTTAGTATATCTGCTTTTGTTTTTTCATTCTTTGATCTGTAGAAGCCTAATCCAGCGATTATTAGTGAAGGTAAAAGGACATTAGCCCATTTCCATCGAGTTCTTGTCCCGTCTTCAATCTCATCAAGAGGCCTATTGGTTATTTCACGAGAACGCAGTGCAATAAGTTCTTTTTCACCTGCTAAATAATCAATAGCATTCATTAAAAAGACCATATTCTCAGGAATGGACATTCCTGCATCATCTGCTAGAAACTTTGAATCAGAAACTAGAATTAACTCCCCACCGGTAGCTAGCCTAGAGGCAGCGCCAACAATTTTACTATCCTGATTTAGGTTTTGGAGAAACGGGTTATTTTTTGGATCGGGACTAAGCATAAATCTACCCGCCATGATGCCAGATTTATTAGAACTTGAAAATAGATCAGTCACTCCAATTACTTCGTCGCTTAGTAATGTATCTAGAACTATTTCACTTGGGAAAAAGACATGTATCTGTTCGAGACCACTAACCACAAGTTCCTGATCATTAAAATTCTTAATTATTGGAAGAAATGGATATTCCATTGGTACGTTCATCCGGATAAAGCCCATTTGCTGTTGGACTTGTACACGCCCACAAGATTTATCTAGAACTAGATTTTTGTTAATAATTAGACCGTATGACTTTAATAAAGAGAATATATTTGAGTTTATTGGATTTGCTTGCTGAACTTGCATGTCGGTTAAAACAGCGCCTTGGGCCATAAAAATGTTTTTGCCAGAATTCATAAAACTTTGAATATTAGTAATTGAATTATCGTCTAAAGTATCCGTAGCTCCACTTATTAACATCACATCAATATTATCCATTATTAAATCTTCATTTGAAAGATCTAATGATTGAACATTATGATGTTGTCGTAATTGATTAGAAAGGTTTTCAGTTTTAACCTCTTCGGTTTTCGAAAGGTTCACAATGCCCACTGTTTTTTTATTTGTATTTACTAGAGTTTTAATTTTTGTTGTTATTAAATATTCTAAACCAGTAGCAGTTTGAATAACGGGTATAGTCTCTTTTTTATCCTCATAAAGCATCACCATTCCTAAATATACTTTCTTAATCTCTAGCTTGTCATCTTCAACAACCTGCATCTGAACAGGTTGTATACCATCCTTTTGTGCTTCTTCTTGTAGTTTTTCATTAGATTCCGGATCAGTAAAGAAAAATCGAATGTTATCAGACTTGGCTTCATACTCTTCAAGCAAATCTTGTAAATATCTTTTAGTATTAGATAGCTCGCCAGGGAGATCGTTAGAGAAGTACACCTTCATAGTTAATAAGTCGTCAATTTTATCTACGATGTTTTCGCTCGAGCTACTCAGAGAATACATTTTGTTGTCAGTAAGATCAAAACGTTTGTACCAGTTTCTACTAATTAAATTGAGTAATAATAATGCTCCTATTAAAATGAGAAGATATATTGTGAGAGAATTTCTATTTTTTACTAACATGTATTTAACTCCATCTCCGAGACTCAACAAGTCTCGTGGTTAGAAAAAGGAAAAAACCTATCACAGAACCGAAATAAATAAGATTTCGAGTGTCGATAACGCCTCTAGATATGTTGGAGAGATGATATTCAACGCTTAAATATTGTATCGTACCAGCAAGTAAATCCGGCATAAAGATCAAAACTTTATCAAAAAGCCAAAAAACAAAAATAATAGCGATGCCTACAATAAAAGAAATAACTTGATTATCAGTAACCGCGCTTGAAAACATACCAACAGAAGCATACACTGAACCAACAAGGAGTAAACCTAGGTATCCAGTAAAAACAGCACCATAGTCAATTGAGTTTCCAAAAGAAGAAAGGGTAATAAAATGTAATGATGTAGTCAAAAGTGCTATGGCAATGAGTGCAACTGCTGATAAATATTTGCCAACTACGATATCTCTGTCATCAATAGGAAGTGTAGAAATAATTTCAATTGTACCAAGTCCTTTTTCTCTAGATATGAGTCCCATTGTTATTCCCGGGATAAAAAATAGGTACACCAAGGGTACAATATTAAAAAGTGTCCTTAAATCAGACTGACCATAAAGAAAAAACGTTGTTGTAAAGAACCATCCGTTCAGTAGCGCAAAAACGACAAGAAAAACATATGCCATTGGGCTATCGAAAAACGATTTTAGCTCCCTTTTAAAAATTGTTAGAGTGTTATGCATTATGAAGGCTTACCATTGCTTGTTAAGTTTCGAAAAATATCCTCAAGGTTTTGTTTTGTGGCTACCATTTCTAAAATAACCCATTTTTTAGAAACGGCATAATTGAATATATCAGCACGAGGATCTTTGTTATTTGAATATTCAATATTAATGTTAGTGTAAGAATCGTTTTTAGTAATGCTATCTATATCAATAGATGGAATAGTCGCTTTCATATCTTTAATATCATTTTCATTAGCATTACTAACATCAATACTTAACTCAACTTTACCGCCAGCTGAATCTTTGAGAAGCGATTCACTAGAACCATCAGCTACAATAGAACCTTCATTGATAATTATGATTCTATCAACGGTAGCTTGTATCTCTTGTAAAATATGAGAAGACATTAAAACAATTTTTTCTTTTCCAAGTTTTTTTATTAATTGTCTTATTTCAACAATCTGGTTTGGATCTAATCCAGTTACCGGCTCATCAAGAATTAGTATTTTTGGGTCGTGAATCATCGCAGCTGCTAAGCCAATTCTTTGTTTATAACCTTTAGAACAGTTGCCAATAGTTCGATGAGCAACAGCATTTAAAGAACATTCTTCAACAACTTTTTGAAATGCATTTTTAAAGTCGTTACTGGGAATACCTCTTATATCTGAAATAAATTTAAGATAATCATGAACTCTCATTTCACTGTACAGGGGATTGAGCTCAGGTAAATAACCTATATCTTTTTGTATATCCGATGTGTCATCTTGTATGTTTCTATTTCCATAATAAACGTTGCCTGATGAGGGGGAGATGTAACCAGTCATTATTTTTAACGTTGTGCTTTTTCCGGCACCATTAGCACCAAGGAAACCAACTACTTGACCGTCCTGCAATTCAAAAGATATAGACTTTACTGCTTTTACGTCATCATAGTTTTTAGATAAGTTGTCTACTTTAATCAAAATATGTTCTCTGCT
>CAJQGZ010000113.1 GCA_905478065.1 uncultured bacterium
TGGAGAACATATTTATTTCCTAGTATCTTGTAATCTATTTTATAATCATATTTTGAAAAACGAAGAAAAAAAATTCACATTGCTTATGATTTTTGCAATGATAACATGGGGTTATTCTTGGGTAGGCGCAAAAATACTTGGACCCTATGGAAATGTTGCTGATAAAATATTCTTACGCTTCTTTTTTGCTTCAATTGCCTTAATCCCAATTTTAATAAAGTATCACATCTCATTTAAAGTGGACAAAAAAGGATTTATCTTCATTTTTTGGAATGCAGTTTCATTATGTTCTTACAATTATTTTTATTTTAGATCAACACATATGGGACTTGCAGGTGTTGGAGGAGTACTAGTAACAACTTTAAATCCAATTCTTACATCTTTGTTTGTTTTTTCATTCTTAGATAGATCATCAGCAAAGTCAAAAGAACTACTGGGCCTAATTTTAGGTCTTATTGGTGGAGGCATTATCATGCGATTGTGGGAAATGGACTTGGATTTAATGATTCGTTCTGGAAATCTATTTTATATATTGGCATCTTGTTCATGGGTTTCTGTTACAATTGCATCTCAAAAATCTAAAAACCGTATTCATTTTCTTGCTTTCAGTTTTTGGAGCTTTTTATTTGCTTCAATAATTTCATTATCTTTTTGTGAATTAGATTCTATTTCCCGAGTCACAAACTACGACTCGCCTTTTTGGATAAATATTTTTCTGCTTTCAATAGTTGTAATGTCATTTGCAAATACAATGTATTTCTTTGCTTCATCTAAAATTGGAGCTGTAAAAGCCAGTTCATTTATTTTTATTGTTCCATTAACTGCCATTGTTTTTTCAAAAATAATTCTTAGCGAAGAGATTTTATTTACAACTATTTTAGGTGGTATTTTATCAGTCGTCGCTGTTTACCTAATTAATAAAAAATAAATTATGATAGGTTTTTATGTTTATCATAAAACATTCTTAAACTCTACCAATAAAAAAATTATAAATAAGGTTATAATATGGATTTAAAAGAACAAATAGTTGATGATATAAGTAATAACTCGATCATTCTTTACATGAAGGGGACAAAAGAGATGCCCCAGTGTGGTTTTTCTAACAATGTAGTACAAATTCTCAACCATTATGGAATAAATTATAAGGATGTAAATGTTTTAACAGATCCAAACATTCGTATAAAATTAAGTGAGCATTCTGGTTGGCCGACCATTCCTCAGTTATTTGTAAAAGGAGAACTAGTTGGAGGAGCTGATATCACTAATGAGCTTCATCAGAATGGACAACTCCTTGATATACTCGACAAAGCAAATAGTTAGACTTAACTGTTAAAAGTTGTTGGCCTCGCTTAGATGTTTAAATAAATTTGACATCTGTCTGCAAGACATTCTAAACAATTTGGCCCGTTCGTCTAGTGGTTAGGACTCCAGGTTTTCATCCTGGCAACAGGAGTTCGATTCTCCTACGGGCTACTCTTTTATTAACAACGGCTCAATTACTTGGCTCTATTATTTTAACAAGAAAAGACGCTGAGGAAGAACTATAAAATACGCCAAGACCGCCTTCAAAATTTGATTCTGGAAGCAAGTATATGTTTTGCCCAACAGGGTCTCCTTTGAAATAATTAAAATATGAATCACTAGTCGACTTATATGTCATCATGTAGTGACCATAATAATCAAAATAAAGCCACATAATTGGAGATGGCGCTCTATCTGCATTCCATAGCCATGGATTATTTCTATATGGGCTGTTTTCACGCCATGTTCCATCTGCTCCACCTTTTTTCAGAGGGTTTTTCCAAATATTTGCTAATCTGTTATATTCTAAACTATCATTATCAAAAAGGCCCTTTTCATCACTATAAATTAGATTGATGTAACAACTGTCTCGCACACTGTTACTGTTTCTATCTGAAAAACTTTCCCCTTCATCAAAGGTACCATTACCATTTTCATCATTAAACGGCTCAAGACCGACGGCGTCAGTCTCTAGAGCATTTGATATAATTTGTATTGTATTGTAATCATCTTGATTAAAATCAACTGCAAACATAGGGATACTTGCGAAGCTTTTGGTGTAACAATCTCCAATTTTAAATTCAACAGAATCTACATTTATACTATTACTTTCAATGTAATCTAATGGGTCTAAATAAAGAGAAAGCATTTGATCAAATGTCAAATTGTCTAAATTATTTACATCAATAGTGCTCACTGGCTGATTACTACCATCAGGACAATTGTAGTCAGGCATATTTGCTGGCGTGATGCTTATTTTTTCAGGTACATTAGTTTGAGCAATCACAGAATCCTGACCGCTACTCACGACTAAACGATAAGAAGTTCCAGATTTAATAATGTAATCAAGCCAGTATCTTGAAATTGAGTCTACGTTTTGCATCGAAATATCTACTGGATAGTATCTTCCGTTACCTATCGAATAAAAATTCAATTCTGTACTATCTGACATATTTATCAATTTTACGTTCGCATTTTCAATATACAGATTTGCCGCATCTACTGACTCTTCAACACCTGCCGTTCTAGACACAAATACAGTATCAAATACAGGAAATCCAGCATTTATTGATGCAAAGACTACAAGCTGTTCTTCATATTCTATATTATTGTTATCAAAAGAACATGATTGAAATAAGGTTGATATAAAAAAGATTTGAATTATTAATTTCATATTATTTATCATTTAAAACTCCCAACTAAAGCCAATTGTAGGAATGATTGGAAATAAGCTGATATCATTGACTTGGAGTCTGCCTTCATCTTCTTCATCAACATTATATTCGCCAACATCTGGTTGCCCGTTCCCGTTGGTATCATGTTTTTCTTCATCCCAATCTCTATCATCATCGATGCCATTATATATACTTCCTACATTGTATGATTTTCTAAAAGTATTTTTTCTATTAAAAAGGTTAATTATTTGGACATATACATCCATTTTTGAACCAAAGAATTTAGTGTGGTATACAAAACCTAGATCTAATCTGCTATATGGTGAATATCTCGCTGAGTTCCTAGTCCCGGGAATTGTTCTATAAACCTCATCAGGACTCTCGGGCAATATCTGGTTATAATATCCAATGATAGGCGTATAAGCTTGACCAGACTGCAGAGACATTTTCCAGTTCATATCCCACTTCTTGCTTATCTGGTAGTTGCCCAGCGCACTAAAAGAATGAGTTCTATCCCAACTATTATAATATTCTTCATTTTTATCATAAAAAATGCTGTTCATTGATTTTCTAGAAACAGAATATGTATATGCTAACCAACCGCTTAATCTTCCACTCATTTTTTGTGCAAACAACTCTAAGCCGTAAGCGTAACCATTCGAAGGCGTTACAATATCAGAAAGAGCAGTATCAGAAATAGCCTCATCTGTAGTTGATCTGGATTCTTCAAAGGTGAATAAATTTTTAATATCTTTGTAATACCCCTCGACCTGTAGTTTATACGAATCATTTATGTATTCTTCATAGCCTAAAACGATTTGAGAAGACTTAGCTGGATCTACTGTATTGTCGACAGCTATCCATTGGTCCAAAATAGTCGGATTGTAATCATCTTGAAAAGTGGCAATAAATTGATGATAATTACCGACAGAGAAATTGATATACCTATCTTCTGTTAATAAATATTTCATACCAAAACGCAAATCAGGAAAAATAGAATCGCTATATACATTATATAAGTTAATTCTCACTCCTGGCTCAAGAATAAACTTTTCAGATGGAGAATATTTTAATTTTGCGTAACCAGCATACTCTTTTGGTTTTGTTTTAATTTTAAACTGTAAAGAATCATTAAAGGAGTTTGTATATAGAAAACCCAAATTTTTGATCTGTGCACCGAATTTTATCACAGAAGTAGATGATTTAAACCATGAAAAATTAGCCGCTAAAGTAGCATCATCTATTTCGTTATCACTGTTTAATCCATTAGATCCACCTAAACCAAATTCTGTAAAAAATAGACTATTCGCGAGTAAAAAATTTCCAATAAGTTTTTCAGAAAAAACTCGTCTATATTGTGTGCTTATCGTTCTATTACCCCAACGCCCAGCAAGACCAAACGTATCAAAAATTAAATCATCAACACCATTGTAGAAGCTCAACGAGATTCTATCTTTAGGTGTTAAATCAGAATATATATGACTCTGAATATCGTAAAAATAATATGGAGGAATACTAGGAACATTTTGAAATATCTTGTCAAAGTATGTCCTTCTACCAGAAAAAACCCAAGCACCTTTGTAAAAAGGTCCTTCTAATGTCGCTTGAGCAGATAACAAAGAAAGGTTCGCTTTTCCTTCAACTTTCTTTTTGTTTCCCTCTCTACTTATAATATTTAATACTGCAGATAATCGACCACCATATTCAGCATTGTAGGCACCTTTAATTAACTCTGCTTCTTTTACACCATCGACAATAAAATTAGAGAAAATCCCTCCCAAATGTGAGGGGTTATACACTGTCACACCATCGAGGAGTATGAGGTTTTGATCTGTATTACCACCTCTAATGACTAGACCAGTGCTAAATTCCGATGTAGTCAGTACCCCAGGCAGGGCTTGGATTGTTCTAAATAAATCGGGTTCAGCAAGAGCAGGTGCAGACCTAAGCATTCTGGGCGAAAGGTTTACTGTGCTTGGCTGAATATTGTTTTTCCTCTTTAATTTTTCGGCAGTTACTTCAACCTCACCAATTGAAACAATTTCTTCCCTTAAAACCAAATCAAGTTTTAGAGCATCACCATCGACTATTTCAATTCTTTCAGATAAAATTTCGTATCCAACATATGATACTAAGATCTCATGTGTACCTGGAGTTATTCCTTGCAATACGTAATAACCATTAATATCAGTTGCCATTCCAAGTCCAAGTTCATTAATAAATACGTTTGCCCCAATTAGTGCTTCACCATTTGAGCTATCGGTAACAAAACCGTATACAGAACCATCTTGTTGAGCGCTTGCAATATTTAGCTGCAGAGCGGTTATGGTAATTATCTTAGCTAATAAGATCTTTGAGTATAGTTTCTGCATGTGTATTAATATTCACTTTCTTATATATTTTTTCAACTTTACCGTTTTCATCAATGACAAAAGTCATTCTTTTTGGAGTAAGTAAGCCATCCGCTCCAAAACTTTTTGCAACAACTTTTTTTGTGTCTGAAAGAAAGCTAAAAGGCAGGTTGTACCTAACTTTAAACTTTTTTAAAGCACTTGGATTATTGTAACTAATTCCAAAAACTGAAATATTATTTTTTTCAAATTCTTCATAAATATTGCGGAACCCGCAAGCTTCTTTTACTCAACCAGGAGTGTCAGCGTAAGGGAAAAAATATATGACACTTCTTCTACCATTAAAATCTGTGGATGAAATAAGATTTTCATCTTGATCCAACAACTCAAAATGGGGAGCTAATTCACCTTCAGCTAAATAAATTTTCTTTGAAAAAAAGGTATTTATAGTTAGTGAGAACATAGCTAGTACACTTAATCCAATTAAATATTTCAATATTAATCTTTACCTAGATAGGAAAGATTTTCTTCATTAAAAGGAATTGGTATTAATTCATTTTCAGTAAAAAACTTTGAAGAATCACAAGTATTGCCCTCAACCAGCATGGTTAACTGGTCAGCCGTAACTGGAAACCAACTAAATCTATCTAAAATATTAGCAACTAATTTGACAGCAAATACTGGCGCAGGAACCATAAATTTATTTTTACCAGAAGCTATGCCTATATTTTTAATAATTTGTTTCCAAGTAAAAGCCTGTCCCCCGAGCTCTATTGTTTTTTTTTCTAGCTTTTTATTGTTTAACGAGCTGATAAAACTTTTAGCGACATCTTTAATATGAATCGGGGACATAGAAAAATTTCCCGCATCAAAAGGATTAAGACCCTCATGAAAAAGGGGAGCAGGAAATGGCAAACCAATCATATCTTTTTTCAGTTGCGAACAAAATTCAGGACGGCCGCTACCTCTTGGATCTCCAAAAATTGTGGAGGGTCTAAAAATTGTCCAATTCAATTTCGTATTCTTAAGATATTGTTCAGACATCCATTTTGTTTTTTGATAACCCGTCCCATCAGGGCAAACACCATTTGCGCTCATGAGAATGAACTTATTTACACCTGCCTCTTCTGCAGCGTCAATACATTTAACAGCTCCATCAAAGTGGGCATTTTCAAAAGTCACGCCCTTTGATTTGAACTCTCTAATAATTCCAATCGTATAAATAACTGCTTCTACACCGGAAATAGTTTCTTTAATTGAATTTTTATCATTGATGTCACCGTTGATAATCTCACAATTCTGAGAAGAAATCACTTTACTATCTGAGCCCTTACGAACTAGAAGCCTTGGATGATGACCCTGTTCAAGAAGATGCTCTATTAAGTATGAACCTACGAACCCAGTGCCACCAAAAACTGCAACTTTCATTTTTTATACCTTATTATTTAAATGCCACAAATATATTATTTATAATTTAATTGAAACCAGCTGACCTTGTCAATCAATAATGAGCGTTTTAAGCGTTTTTATTAAATAGTTTTGCGGAAAAATCTTTCATATCCTCAATAATTAAATAACTAGTTGGCACCAAGATTAGTGTAATAAAAGTTGCAAATAATACACCAAAAGCTAGTGAAACCGCCATTGGAACTAGAAACTGTGCTTGCACGCTCTTTTCGATTAATAGCGGGAATAAACCCACAAACGTGGTAACCGAAGTAAGTAGTATTGGCCTAAACCTTCGAGGACCAGCAGCTAATGCGGCTTCCAAGCAAGACTTTCCATCTTCTTGACGATATCTATTTATAAAGTCTACCATCACCAAACTGTCATTGACCACTACTCCTGAGAGCGCCACAATTCCAATTATTGATAGCACCGCCAAGTTCATACCCATAATAACATGACCTATAACTGCTCCAGTAAAACCAAAGGGTATTGCCGACATTATTATAAGGGGCTGCGAATAAGATTTAAAAGGAATTGCAAGTAGCACGTAAACAATAAACAATGCTAGTGCAAAATTTTTAAATAGCGAACCCAGTGTATCTCTTTGCTCTCTTTGCTCTCCTTCAAAACTATAAATAACATTAGGATAACTCTCCAATATTGGAAGGATATGCTCTTTCTCAAACTTAGCCAATATTTCATTAGCATTTGCTTCACTAAGATCTACATCTGCAGTAACACTAATTGACCTTTTTCGATCTGTTCTTGTAATAGTTGAATAACCGCTAGATAATTCGCTGCTAGCAACTTGCCCAAGAGGCACTTCAATATCATTACCCACTCTTACATTCATTTGTTCTAAATTATTTAGACTAGCTCTTTCCTCTTTTGGATACCTTAAAAAAACTTTGATTTCGTCTCTGCCTCTTTGAACTCTTTGCACCTCTTCACCATAGAAAGCTTGCCTTACTTGACGTGCAAGCGATGCCATGGTTATCCCATAGTTTTGAGCTTCAGGGCGAAGACTAAGTTTGATCTCATCTTTTCCAGCACTAAAAGAATCTTTGATATCAAAAACCCCAGCATAGGTCTGCAACTTATCCTTGAGTATGGAAGT
>CAJQGZ010000114.1 GCA_905478065.1 uncultured bacterium
TGCCGACCTTGACAACATTCCATTCAAAACCTCAAACAATGTACCATCTCCACCCATGGCGCAAACGGAATCAAAAATATTTAAATTTTCATTTTTTACTATATCAACGGCATGACCCTTATAATCAGTTTTCATTAAAGTGCTTTCTACGTCATATCTTTTAAAGCACTCTTTAACTGAACTTATAGCTTTATTAAAATTAATAGTTCCGCTTTTTGGATTAGCAATTAAAAGGACCTTGGTCATTTTGGACGATCCCTATGATGCATATAAATACCGTCTCCCCATTCAATAACATCAATTTGTACTTTTGTTTTACCTTCCTTAATAAAATCTAATTTTTTAGCAGCTCCGTAAGAACAGTCTAGCATTCTTCCTTGGATATAGGGCCCCCTATCATTAATTCTTAAAATTAAAGATTTGCCATTTGCTAAATTTGTAACCCTTGCAATTGTATTCAAGGGGATTGTTTTATGGGCAGCAGTTAAACCATACATATCGTAAATCTCCCCATTTGCAGTAAGCTTTCCATGAAAATCTTCTGCATAAAATGAACTTATACCAACCATCTTTTTTTTATGTTTGACATTAGTATTTACTGTTTTAGGATCAATAAAAACTGCCTTGCTTTTAGATTTATTCTTTTTAAGTGGTGTTCGATATTTTTTTTTAACCTTTGAAGTCGCTGTTCTTCCATATCTAGGCGCACTAGAGCAGGCTGCGAAGATTAAAAAAACTAGAATATAAATGAGCCTACTATGAATCATTTATTTGCCTCAATGCTTCATATAAGACAATACCTACGCTCGTTGCCAAATTTAGACTCCGTATATTTTTATTTTTCATTGGTATTGTACAAGCATTCTTAGGATACTTGTTAAGAATTTTTTCTGAAATTCCAGCAGTCTCACTGCCAAAAATAATAATGTCATTAGATGCATACTTTCTTTTTGTATAAATATTTTTTGATTTTGTTGTCAATAAATGAAAATTATTTTTAAAAGTATTTTCACAATACTGATTTAAATCTGGAAAACATTCCCAATTTATGTAATTCCAATAGTCTAACCCTGCTCTTTTTAAATACTTATCACTCATATCAAAACCAAGATTTCCGACTAAATCTAATTTTACATCGTTTGCGCCACACAAGCGCGCAATATTTCCAGTATTCGGCGGTATCTGAGGCTCAAATAATGAAATTGTTAACATGTTTATTTGCCTCGACTAAGGGCATAATTAATCTTCGGTATGCAATAGGGGTCCATAATTAAAGCTGTGGCTAGACCGTATAGTGATGCTCCTGCATCTCTCACTGCATTCAAATGATGTATTGTCGATATTCCACCCGTTGCCATAATCTTTAAATTCATATCATTAAATAAATTGATCAGCTCCAGAGTTCGCGGAAAGATTGCAACACCGCTCAAACCACCACCACCACGAGGGAGACTACCATTTTCAAAGCCTAAATATTTAACTGTTTTAAATTGCGTATTGCCGGCATTAATTATCATTTTTTCTTTCGACTTAATGACTTCTCCGATTTTTTTGAGGTGATCATTGTTCCAATCAGGGGATATCTTTACCGAAAGCACAGAATCATTTTTCGCTTTAATATGATTAATCAAAGTTTCTAATTCGTCAATATTTTCACCAATAGTGCTGCCAGTATCTGTATTTGGACAACTAATGTTCAACTCAAAAAAGTAATCACCAGATTTTAATTTATTCGATAATTTTTCCAACACATTAAATATCTGTATATAATCATCAAGGTTCTCACCACCAATTGAGAGACCAATCGGCTTACTATGGTTCCACAAAGAATTGTCAAAAATTTCCTTAGAAAATTTTTCAACACCTTCCCCAGGAAGACCTAAAGCATTAACTAAACAAGCTTGTCTTTCAAGCCTAACTTGCTGTAATCGCGGTCTCGAATTTCCTAGTCTCTCTTCTTTCATAATAGTTTTGAGTATTGCGCCACCTAATCCAAGCCTTAGCCAAATACCAATCAAATTTTTATCAGATTTAAATGAAGAGGCTATAATAGGCGACTTAAATTTCAAATCAAATACTTCAACATCTAAATTGTCTGGTATTGCAAATTGATAAGCTAGACCACCAATAAACTTATCGATTTTAACAAGGTTCCTATCTCCAAACTCAACTATAGATTCAAGATCTTGTTTCTTATTAAAGAGAAATTGATAAAGAGAAGTAATTATTCTTGCTAAAAATCGAGTAGATCTATAAAAAAAAGAAAAAAGGTGTTTTCTTATTAGCACGACTAATTAATTAACTATGCCTGTACTATCATTATTCGAGCTAGATATCATATTTTCAATAATTTTCGCTCTATACTTTGCAAAGTTATTTTGCTCTGAGGAGGGGTGCTGTTTACCAAGCCAGTTATAATATTTAAATGCGCTGTCGAGTTCTGCATATTTATAATCATATTGATAACCTAAAAAATAGGCAGCTGAAGCAGATAGTTCGCTTAAAGAATCTGCAAAAATAACCTCTTTGAAGACACCTAGCGATGAAACTGGGTTCCTAGACCATAATTTTTCTGCTTTAAAAAATAATTTTTCTATTGGTCGAGAAAGAGAGTTTTTATTCGCTTTTTTAAATAAGTATGAAGTATAGTCAGAACTAGCATGGTTAGTCTGTAACAAGGTCTTGTATTTATCAACCATCAATGAATCTTCATTGTTTTCATAAATCATAGCTAACGTAAAAATTGATTTTGGAACAAAAGGAGAAGAAGAATTCAATTCAATAATTTTTTCAAAATACACAATCCCTGAATCAATTCTATC
>CAJQGZ010000115.1 GCA_905478065.1 uncultured bacterium
AAACAGCGATGGGAAATCATCCTATTGATGTCATAAATGTTTTATCAGATGTTATTAAAGAAACTGAGAAAACCGTAAAATATTATAGTCGAGCGATTGGTAAGGATACTGTCGATAGCACTGCTGGTGCTATTAGTCATGCCGCTTGTACAATTGCTAAAGATTTAGACATAAGATCGATTGTAACAATGACTCAAAGTGGCGGTACCGCCAGAATGGTTTCAAGTTTTAAACCATTAGCAAATATCTATGCAATGACAACGCTTAAAACTACCCTTCGTTCTTTATCCATTATATGGGGTGTTATTCCAGTTCTAATAGATAATTATAGCTCTTCTGATGAGATGCCAAAAATTGCAAAAAAGAATTTAATTGATTTAGGTGTAATAGATAAGAATGAAAAATTTGTTATCACCGGTGGCGTTCCAGTAAATGTTCCTGGAACAACAAATTACATTTCCATTTTATAATACGACCCTTACATATATAAAAAGGGTGCCAAACCCGATTAAGTAGAGTATTCCGCCTATCGCAAGATATTTTAACCAAGGTTGTGGTGTATTTTCCTCTTTAATATAAGATTTTGATACGAGTTTATAATTTGCAAAAGCAATAAGTGGAGCAATCATAAAAGATATTGTTGTGGCTAAATCAACGAGACTTTTTATACTAGAACCGAATTGAAATATGATTGCCATTGATCCTAAAATAATTGACCAGATTGTTACGTTGTAAAATGGAATAGTTTTATTGTTTTTAAATACTAGTCTAAAACATTCTTTTGCACTTCTTGAATAACCATCTAATACGGCTATGCATGTTCCAAACATTATGCTAAATCCTGATATAGATATTAGTAAATAACTCCATGATCCAATCGAATCAGTATATAAAGTAATGACTTGGTTTGCAAAAAGAGCGCTACTATCGGAAAAGTCATTATTTGTTTCAAACATTAAATATGCACCTAGTGTAAGAAAGCATATCGAAAGAAGAGCAGAGGAAATGTAACCTATATTAAATTCAAATAATGTTTGTGTAAGTGTTGGTTTAAAATTTGTTTGTTTTATGCGTTCTAATGTCCATAGGCTATTCCAAGAACTTAAATCTACAGCTGTGGGCATCCAGCCCATTAAAGCAATAATAAATAGAATATCTGTTTTTATAAAGTTTATTTTTGGAAAGAGGTTTTGGCTTACTGGGCCTTTAAATAAGACTAATATGAAAGCAATGAGAGTCGATAATAATAAAACAGAACCGATAACTTTAATTAATGAATCTAAGATATTGTATTTCCCAATAGTAAGGATTAAACCACAAGTAAGAAATAATATTAAATGGTTCCAAAGCCCATAATGATCTGTTTGGAATAAATTTTGTAAAAAACCAGCGGTAACTGCTCCGACAGCGGAGGTAATAAAAAACATTGAGGTTAGCGTTATAATTAAATAAGACCACAATACCCATCTTCCAAGCAATTCGTATCCTTCAATGATGCTTTTACCTGTAGAATTAGAATATCTAGATGCAAATTCAAAAAATGGATATTTAAATAAATTGGCAATTATAATAAAAATTAATAAGCCAAAACCATAATTAGCACCAGCTCTGGTAGATTGGACCAAATGCGAAACTCCAATCGCCGTAGAAGCAAATAATATTCCTGGGCCAAGAGTGTTTTTAAGCCATTCAAAATTACTTGATCTATTTATCAATATATTTTCTCCCTAATTGAAAAAGATTTTATCTAATTGTTTAATTATTATTAATAAATATATGGTAATTATTAGGTCTAAATTAATTAAATATAACTTATACTATTCTGTCAGTTCCATATACTGATTTTTTAGTATCATTTATGATTAGTGTGCAATACATTGCTTGCTTAAAATAAGGAAAAATCATGTCGAAAAGTAACATTGAAGTGAGAGTTGCAACATTACAAGATGCCGACCAAATAAGTTCAGTTCTCCTAGATTTTTATAATATGAAAAATATTGAAGAATCTAAAAACGCATTTTTATCTGAAATGAAAAAAGACTTTCATTATTTAGTTGCTAGTCTTGATGACTCTATAATTGGCATTGTAACCTGGTTGCCTCACGGTCTACCAAAACACGGTTTATTTGAATTAGACCGTATTTGCATTTTATCTGAATCGAGAGGTCAGGGAGTTGGTAAATTATTAGTTGATGAATTAATAAAGCATGCAGACGCATGGTATAAGATGATGAAGTACGAAAAAAGAAAACTGTATATACTAACTCATGAGGATAATGTAGATGCTCATAGTTTTTATGAAAAAATAGGTTTTAGTCATGAAACGTCATTGAAAGATCATTATTATAAAAATCAAAATGAGCGTGTTTATTCAAAATTTTTTGAAATTGATGAGAATTAAAAATGTGTGGAATAGTTAGTTATATAGGGAATAAAGATCCTATACCAATTTTAATAAAGGGACTTAGAAGGCTTGAATATCGCGGATATGACTCTGCTGGTTTAGCCTTATTAGATGGTAAGATCTTAAAGAGTGTAAAAAAAGCTGGGAAAGTATCTGAATTATCAGATCAACTATCTGTTTCGCCACTCAAAGGAAATTGTGGAATTGCTCATACTCGGTGGGCAACGCACGGTGTTCCCAATGATATAAATGCACATCCTCATTTAGACAAGACCGGGAAAATAGCATTAGTTCATAATGGAATAATTGAAAATTATGATTCAATAAAAAAGACATTAGAAAAAAGAGGTGTTGCTTTTTCTAGTGATACTGATTCAGAGGTTCTCGTTCAATTGATATCTGAGATATATCACAATGATGAAGATCAATTAGATTTTAAAGATGCAGTAAAAGTTGCATTGCAAGAGGTTGTTGGTGCCTATGGAATTGTTGCTATGTGTTCCGATGAACCTGACTCACTTTTTGCAGCTAGAATGGGAAGCCCATTAGTTTTAGGTGTGGGTGAGAATGAGTTTTTATTTGCGAGTGATGCTTCGCCAATTATTGAATACACAAGAAACGTAATCTATTTAGATGATGGTGAATTTGTTGAGGTAAAAAGTTCTGCCTATTCAATATCAAATATTTATACGGAAGAGATTGTTTCAAAAACAATCACAAAGATAGATTTAACGATTGAAGAAATTGAGAAAGGTGAGTTTCCGCACTTTATGTTAAAAGAAATTCATGATCAAAAACATTCTATAAGTGACACTCTTCGTGGTAGACTAAATTTAGAAGATGGAACCTCAATGTTAGGTGGTATTAATGATTATTTGCCAAATATTTTGGGAGCATCAAGAATATATATAACTGCTTGTGGAACTTCCTGGCATGCTGGTCTAATTGGTAAACATCTAATAGAAGAATATGCAAGAGTACCTGTGCATGTAGAATATGCTTCAGAATTCAGATATCGTAATGCAATTATTGATGCAAATACTATTTTGATAGCCATTAGCCAATCTGGAGAAACTGCGGATACATTAGCTGCAATCAAAAAATCAAAAGAATTAGGTGCATTGACATTAGGAATATGCAATGTTGTTGGTAGTTCAATATCTAGAGAGACTGATGCGGGTATTTTTACTCATGCTGGGCCAGAAATAGGTGTAGCTTCTACAAAAGCCTTTACTGCGCAAGTTACAGTGCTAATTATGCTTGCGCTTAAAATAGGTAGGAAAAAAGGCGTATCCTTGCATAGAGGAAAAGAATTAATAAGTTCATTAAAAAACATTGATATCAATGTTTCAAAAACATTAGAAACTATTAAATTAGTTAAACAAGTTGCAAAGGCAACTCGCAAAGCAGATAATTATCTTTACTTAGGTAGAGGCGTTAATTTTCCGGTAGCATTAGAAGGTGCATTGAAATTAAAAGAAATATCTTATATACATGCTGAAGGTTATCCAGCTGCTGAGATGAAACATGGTCCAATTGCTTTAATTGATAAAGATATGCCGGTAGTTTTTCTTGCTCCTCAAGATGACACGTTTTTGAAAATTTTATCTAATATTGAAGAAGTAAAAGCTAGGGGTGGTATAATTATTACAGTAACAGATGAAGAGAATGATTCCTTGAACTCTTTATCAGACTATGTTTTAATTACACCAAAATCTCATCGCTATATTTTTCCAATAACGAGTTCTATTATATTACAAATGTTGGCTTATGAGTTAGCTCAATTTAGAGGCTGTGAAATAGATCAGCCCAGAAATCTTGCGAAATCTGTAACAGTAGAGTAGGTCGGTTAGTGGGTATTTCTCCCACTAAAAATCCTAACGATTACAAAGTATTTCTCTCCTATAAAATCAAAATCCAAAGTGGAAGTCTTTGGAACTCACCAATCTCAGACTATCAAATGAAAGTCTATAGAGAAATCAAAAAACTTCGTTCTGAAAATCTTACATATAAACAAATTAGAGACAATCTAAATGACAGAGGTTGGAGAACGGTTAGAGGTAAAGAATTCAAAGATAGTGGTGTCCATAGTTCTGAGTGGAAAATGGAAAGACGAATGAAATTGATGGAGAGGTACAACTGTACAATTGAAGATTTACAAATTGAATTTGATTATGATAATGAAAAGGATATAGATGAGGAACTGTGAAATCTGTAAAGGGAAGAAGGGTAAGATGTCTAAACAATATTGTTTGGAGAATCCAAAGAATCCTAACTACAAAGACAATGAGGATTGGATTTATGATTGTTGGGGATTCATTCGTTCAAATGAAACTAAAGAAGAACATCAGATTCGGATAAATCAAAAGTGGAATGATAAAAATAAGGTGGAGTTTGAATATGTAAACTGATAAGTCGTTGAAACGACACATCACTTTTATCTTCGTAAAACACTCTATTTAGGGTGTTTTTTTTATCAAATTATTTGTTTAGTGGGAAGAGTTCATTCCTACCTATAGATTGTTTCTCAAAATCTGTAGGGTACTTTATAATCATAGATTCAATTGTATCATAGATATATCCATTCTTCATATGAATCCTAACCCAATCTAATACACCCTCTTTCTGAATCTCTTTTATAATCTTATATTGTTTTTTATAAAATTGTAGTAGATGAGATTCAATATTCTTCTCACTTCCTATTGAAATGTTCTTAGGGAACCGACCTTTACCTTTTCTACTAACACAAAGATTATAAGAGATTGTACCCTCTGTACCATCCTTTCTGATTCTACCTTTCAATTTGATTAGTGATATTGAAAAACCAAATGTACTTCTTAGGTGGTCTATATACTGATTGTCTGTAGTCAAATCAGATTTCATTTCTCTGAGTTTCTGTTTGTCTATATCTATCTGTTTATATAAATCGTCTATCTTTTGTTGTTTTCTTCTGATGAACTTATATCGTCTACGAAATCTCAAAAGGATACTCTTTACATCATCATCTAATTCATTGTAGACATTAGGTCTTACCCAATCCATTCGTTTCTTTTCAATAGAATCACTCATCTAATAATTCCTCTGTTTTCAAAAATTGTATAGGGTAAAATACGAGTAAAAATAATCTATAACCTATAGAAATAGTAGATTTAGGAAGATTGGGAAAAGAGTTCCTAAAAATCAAAATGTGGTCGGAAGAAATGAAAATAAATGAAAAAATATCAAAAAAAAATACTGTTTGGGATTTTTGGATAATACTTATTTATGTAATCGGTTCTTATGAACACTTATGGATTTTGATCTGAGGTCTGATTACTAATTGAAAAATAAATAATAGAAAATAGGAGAATACTAAATGAAGAATCAAAAAGAAAAACCATTCCTAAAAAAAGGAGACTTATTTGTCATCTCTAATGTCCAACCATATAGGAATGATTATATGGGTGATACATTGGAACGATACAACGAAAGTAGAGGTGTAGACAATCCAATGGTAATCAATGGAGAATTATGGGAGTACGATGAAAAATATTGTAAAGAGGATGAAGTAATAAGATTATCACATAAATGTGACAAAGATTATGGATATGATGAACTTTATGATTTTGTTTATTGGTTGTTGGAAACCGAATACGGATTAGGATGTGATGATTCAGTACTGATACATCGAATATCTAAATATCAATCTTCACAAAAGTTTCCAATGTATGTTAGAAATCTAAGATATGAAACAGTAGTTAGGGTAAGGGACAGATTTGGAAAAACCGACCTAAACGAAATAAAGTTACATAGGTTGGAAGGAATTGATTGGGGTAATGAAGAAAGAGGTCGTTATGTTGAACTAAGAGGTAGTTTATCTGAGAGGACTCCGTTGAACAAAATGATGATTGATGTGTTGAATGGAATCAGAGACTTTGATGAAAGTCAAAGAAGATTACGAAAGAAGAGAGTGAAGAATTACAAAAAAAAACAAATAACAAATAGGAGTTAGTAGTGGAATCAAAAAAAGTAATAGTCTTATCGATTC
>CAJQGZ010000116.1 GCA_905478065.1 uncultured bacterium
CCATTGATATGGGATTTTGGTTTTGCCTTTCGAAATGGTACATGGCTCCATACAATGAAAGGGTTTAATCTTTCTACTGGAATTACGCTTACTTCTTTTGGAGGGTGGAAGACAGATAAAGAAAAAAGTAATTCTGATAAAGGCCTAAGAGGGTTTTTCAATAGATTAAAGAAAAAAAAATCTAAAAAGGAAAAAGAATCTTCTGTTAACTCTACTTCCTTGCCTTCAATAGTAGAATAATACCGCCAATTAAAAAAATAATATTACCTAACCAAGCTGACAATAGTGGTTCTAATTGTCCTTTAAATCCCATCGATTGACCAAATTTTATAAAAGCATAATAACCAAATATTACAAAAACACTCATCCCTATTCCAAAAGATAGACCATTTTTTTCTCTAAAAACAACGAGCGGAATTCCACATAGTACAACGATAAAGTTTGTGAGCGCAAAGGAGACCTTTAAATATCTAGTAACTTCCCATTTTAAGGTTTTAACACCATTGTCTTTTAAATCGTTAATCCTGGAAGTTAATTCATAGTAATCTAATTCATCAGGTGAGCGGGCTTGTTTATTAATATCTTCTGGACTAAAACCGAGGTCAATTAATGTATCCTTTTCAGAAAAATTGACATTGCTTTCGATTCCATTTTCAAAACCTCTTATTGAATAGTTTGATAGTGTCCAAAATTCAGTCTTTTTATCAAATTTAATTTTTTTTGCATCAATTCTTTGTTTAATTATATCTGATCCAAGATCAACCCAAGTTAGAATATTACCTGTCATTGTTTTCACATTGTATTTTTCAATTCCAATGTGAATAGTCATATCTTTCTGTAAAAAAATATTTTTGAGAGTGCTCTTTACTTTATGTCTTGATTTCTTCTTTACATAATCACGATCTATTGTGTATCGTTGTTTATTCCCCCATGAGACTAGTTTATTATCTAAAACAAATGAAAGTATGCTTACTGAAATTCCCGCAATTAATAATGGAGTTGCGAGTCTATATAGACTTATGCCAGACGATTTCATCGCAGTCCACTCGTTCCGTTTTACAATCATTCCAACACCAAAAACAGTAGATATAAGCATAGACATCGGAAGAGCAATGCTGATAAACCAGGGTATGGTATAAATATAATAGTTAATTATTATTTTTGTTGGAACGCCATTATCAATGAAACGGTCTAAGTTTTCAATAAGGTCTACAACTAGAAAAATAGCTAAGAAACCCATTAGAGATATTCCGAGAATACTAAAAAATTGAGAGTATAAGTATTTATCTAACTTCTGTAACATAAATTTGCTTGTAATAACAATCTAATTTGATGATAATGAAGCAATAAAAAAATAGGTTCGAGAATGAATTTATATGACATTATAAATAATTTTATGGCTTCTGCCGCTAATGCTTTATGGGGCACCCCTCTAGTATTATTATTATTAGGAGGGGGGATTTATTTTAGTATTATTTCAAAGTTGACTCCATTCAGGTATCTTTCCCACGCTTTAGACATATTACGTGGGAAGTATGATTCTGAAGATGATCCCGGCCAAATTACTCATTTTCAGGCTTTATCTAGTGCGTTATCAAGTACTGTTGGAATGGGAAACATTGCTGGTGTTGCTGTTGCCATTCACACTGGTGGCCCGGGTTCTATTTTTTGGATGTGGTGCACTGCAGTTCTAGGTATGAGCACAAAATTTTTCTCTTGCACGCTTTCAATAATGTATCGAGGTGTTGATGATAAAGGGGAGGTCCAAGGTGGCGTGATGTATTATATCGAACAAGGTTTGGGTAAAAATTATAAGCCCTTAGCTATAATGTTTAGTCTCTCAGGAATGATTGGTTGTACAATATTTTTTCAAGCAAACCAACTTTCTCAGATTGTAAGAGAGTATTTATATAATTCTACAGGCATTTTTCAAAATAATATTTTTTTCGGAGACTTGGTTACTGGATTCATAGTAGCAACTATAGTTTCTGTTGTTATCTTTGGTGGTATAAAAAGAATTGCATTAGTGGCTTCACGCATGGTGCCTGTAATGGTAGGTATTTATTTAATTGCTGCTATCATTGTTATTAGCAAAAATTTCCAACTAGTTCCAGGAATATTTTCTCTTATAGTGACCGATGCTTTTAGTGGTAATGCTGTAGCTGGAGGAGCTATAGGCTCTATGATAAGTATAGGCGTTCGTAGAGGCTTATTTTCAAATGAGGCTGGTTCTGGCACGGAAACCATGGCACATGGTGCAGCAAAAACAAAAGAACCAGTTCGGGAAGGTTTAGTCGCAATGCTTGGACCATTAATTGATACGATAATCGTATGCTCAATTACGGCAGTGGTTATTTTATTAAGCGGAGTTTATACTCAGGATTTAAATGGAGTTTCTATGACTGTTGCTGCTTTTGAAAATCAACTTGGTCTCTTTGGAAAAATCCTAATAATGATTGCAGTGGTTACCTTTTCTTTATCGACAATGTTTGGTTACTCCTATTACGGCAGGAAATGTACATCTTATTTGTTCGGAACAAAATGGAAGCAAGCCTATAATCTATTTTATGTAGCAATGATTATTGTTGCGTCAACAATTTCAATAGACATCGCAATAAATTTTATGGATAGTGCTTTTGCTCTGATGGTAATTCCGACGATGATAGCAACAATATTGTTAGCACCACATGTCATTAATGAAAGTAGAAAATATTTTAAGAAAATTTGATTTTTGAACAAATTGATTTTTAGTTTTATATTGCCCGGGCATCTCAATTATTCTTTTTTTATAATCATGAGTTTTATAAAATTTTAATGCTTAAAAAAAACATACAAATTTTAGATTCAACTTTAAGGGAAGGTGAACAGACTCCGGGTGTTTCTTTTACGGTACCCCAAAAACTTGAGATTGTTAAAATGTTAGACGCCTTTGGCGTTGATTTTATTGAAGTTGGTCATCCTGCGGTTTCCGCTGATATTTATAAGTCTATTGAAGAAATAAATAAGCTTTCTATAAATGCTAAAGCTATTGTTCATTGCAGGTTGAAAAGAGAAGATATTGAAAATGCGTTAGATCTTAAAATGTCATGGGTTGGTATTTTTTTTGGGACATCTCAAAATTATTTATTTGATAAATATAAAATTGATGAGAAAAAATGTTTAGAAATGATAAAAGAGGGCATTGAATATGCAAAGGATAACGGTTTAAAAGTTCGTTTTACTGCTGAGGATGCATCAAGGACAGATAGACAATTTTTGTTAAATGTTGCTCAAGTTGCTGAAAAGGCTGGTGTGGATAGATTTAGCATAGCAGATACTGTTGGAATATTATATCCGGAAAAAGTTTCACAGATATTCAGTTTTTTTGTTAAAAAACTGAATATTCCAATTCACGCTCACTTTCATAATGATTTTGGCTTAGCTACAGCAAATACTTTACAAGCTATCCAATCTGGTGCTACGTGTGTGGATGTTTCTATAAATGGTTTAGGGGAAAGGTGTGGTATTAGCTCCTTTAGTGAGGTTACAATGTCTTTGGATGAATTGCTGAAAGTAAAAAATGATTGGAACTTTAAGCTGTTAAACGAAATATCTCAATATGTTAAAAACATTACAAACATTAGTAGTAATGACATAATGCCAATAACTGGCAAAAATGCATTTACTCACAACGGTGGTTTGCATGTTGCTTCCGTACTAAAAAACCCTTCAACCTACGAATCAATTCGTCCAAATAAGATCAATAGAGAAAACACTTTTGTTATTGATAAGTTTTCAGGAAAAACTGCTTTAAATCATTGTTTAAAAAAACTTGGAATAAAAACTAACGATCAAATTGTTGATAGAGCCTTAATTGAGATAAAAACTAATCCACAAATAACTAACTGGACGGATAAACAACTGTCATCATTAATTGAAAAGTTAAATAATTAAATTTTTTAAAATCTGTTAAAATAAGTTTTTTATTAAGTTGCTTGCTTGATTTTGTTTCTTATAATCAATTGAAAGTTGAACTTTTAAGTGATTTAAAATCTAAATATTTAGGCATTTTAAATTTGCCTTGTTTTCTTATGTATTATATATTCAAGTTAGAAGCTGTACTCTAGAGGTAGGGAAATTTTCGCTATTAACCTTTGTCAAGGTTGCAGATTCAACACAAATAAAAATAAAAATGAATATTACACATATAATTACTCTTCTTAAAGTAGTGTCTTCGCGACTGATTATGGCAGTACTGTTTTTAATTGTTGTATTACCTTCCAGCTCTATTCAGGCTCAAGATCCAGATGAAGAAGGAGAAATATTCTGGAGTGACGATGAAGATATCGAATCAGAGGAAGATGAGTTTGCAGACGAAGAAGAATTCCTTGATGATGATGAATATTATGAAGATGAAGAGGAAGGTGATTACGATGATGAGGAATATTATGAAGATAATACAAATATCGATGAGGAAGATGAATTTGAAGAAGATTTGAACGTAAGCTCGAAAGAAGTGACTAGGTCAGGCTGGAGTGTTGATATATCTGGTTCAGCCGCTAGATTAGTAAACTACACCTTATGGAAAGAATATGGACTGAATGAGTCTTCTTGGGAACCTAGTATGCAAGGCAAAGTAAGTATTGAAGCTCCTTATATGCTCAAGGTTTTAGGTTTAAGATTTCGTATTGGGGCTGAAGTTGGTACTTTTGGTTTTGCTGATTTAACTCCAAGAGGTGCTGAGTTAAAAGGTGTTTCAGGTGTTCTATTAGCATCGATTCCAGCTGGGCCTGGTAAAATAAAAATGGGCACAGGGTTTTTTGGAAAGTCAATGGGTTTCATTTTTGAAGCTACATATGGAATTGCATTAGGCTCTCTGGACTTGAGAGTTGGTTTAAGGTCTACTGAATTAATGAGTGCAATTGATGATAAAGATAAATCGTTAGGTCATCTAGGTTGGATGGACGGTGTCATGGCTCTAGGGGTTAACTTTTAAATATTATGAAGTTAAAACAAATACGTTTTGCAAATATTTTGCTATGGCTTTTACTGTTTGGTTTTTTTGCAGTGCCTGCTCAAGTAGTCTATGGACAAGATGTAGATGATGAGGGTGAAATGTTTTGGGGTGACGATGAGGAAGAATATGAAGATGATGAGGAAGAATATGAAGATGATGAGGAAGAATATGAAGATGATGAGGAAGAATATGAAGATGATGAGGAAGAATATGAAGATGATGAGGAAGAATATGAAGATGATGAGGAAGAATATGAAGACGATTTTGACAGTGAAGATGTAGACTTAGCAGACCAAGCTGAAAGCATGGGTTGGAGTATCGATATATCTGGTTCTTCTCCACGATTTGTTAATGAATCTTTAATGACCTGGAACTCTAGCATAAACCTGAGGGCTAGTATTGAAGCCCCTTTTCTAATGCAGGTTATGGGCATGAGATTTAGGTTTGGTGCCGAGTTAGGTACTTATGGTTTTGAAGATTCAATGCCACCCAAAACTGCTGAGTTAAAAGGTATTACCGCCATGGGTATTACTTCTTTTCCAGTTGGACCTGGAAAAATAAAATTAGGTATTGGAATTATTGGTTCTTCAGTTGGCTCGATGTTCGAATCTTCTTATGGGATTAAGTTTGGGTCGATCGCACTCAGAGTTGGTATAAGGTATGCTAAAATTTTAACACCTGGATCTGATATAAAAGAAGCATTTGTCGTTGAGCCAGAAACGCTTAATTGGATGGATGGTTTAGTAGCTGTAGGAATTAGTTTATAAAAAATGTTCTCTAAAAAAATATATTTAGTTCTGGTGCTTTTTGTATTGTTTTCAATGCCACTCATGGCTGATACTTTTGGTTTTAAACCAGATGGTAGCAACTATTTTAAAACAGTTAGCGAAGCTACAGATGGAACTATTCAGATTAGCGTAACTGATGAAGGTTCTGCAGGATTTAGTTTAAACTTTCAATTGCATGTTGATTATACATCAGTAGTAAGTACAACAAATTGGAAGGATAATAGTTCTG
Organism: uncultured bacterium; assembly: GCA_905478065.1. GTDB lineage: Bacteria > Fidelibacterota > Marinisomatia > Marinisomatales > UBA1611 > TMED80. Next base: position 6,014 of record CAJQGZ010000116.1, read on the forward strand.
GAAACGGTTATTATCGAGATTGGAATCCAAGTGGAATAACCTGGACCTCTACGAATACCGCAACTCATCCAGTGACGGGTGGTTATTTAAATGCGTCATTAAATACTAGTGGTAGCGCACCATATTGGCAAATTAATCTTGTAGCTACCTCAGCTGGTGACATGACCTATACAATTACGCTACCTGTTTTTGATGATAAAATTTATGAGGGTGGCTCAACTGGGACAGCTGAAACAATAAATTTTAAAATTTCAAATGTATTATCTGGGACTTTGGATTCAGATAAAAATGCGTTTTCATACAAAATCCAAGACAACGATAAAATACCGTATTACGGGTTTGCTCAAACCTCAACGCAAACTTTTGATGAAGGTCATAATACAAACGATGATGGAGATGGTTTAAGTTTTGCTATTATTCCAATCGCAAACCCCACAGATAATGTTGTTTACGCTGTTGGTACGAATAATTTTGTAATTAACTGGGCAATCTCAGATGGTACAACAACCTCAAGTGATTATTCAGCGGCTTCAGGTTCGATGACTATCAGTGAACGAAGTGGTGGTGGTCAAGCTAATGAAAGTGTAATAAATACTGGTACTTATTGGAACTTGCGCGATTTGAATATTACAATGGTCGACGACAATGTTGACGAGCCTGATACCGAAACATTTACAATAACATTATCAACAACGGACACTGATGATGGTTTGATATTCGGTGATAATAATGATTTATCAGTTGTCATTAATGATGATCCTGAAGATTTAGCACCTTATGTCCGTTTCACTAGTGCATCACAATATATTGATGAAGAAGCAAGCAATAGCACCGTAACGGTATCTCTTGAGCTGAATGCGGGTTCTGGTTTTTCTGATCCTTCTGTAGCCTATACGGTCTCACTTTCTTCGACAGCTGAACCTAGTGGGACGTATCAAGACCACAC
>CAJQGZ010000117.1 GCA_905478065.1 uncultured bacterium
TTACCTTTGGTTAACATGTCTAGATTGCTTTTTTGATCATCAACAAGGTATACCGTATAAGGGTCAAGATCGGACAACATATTATCAATACTCATTTTCGTAAACTTTTCAAGGTCTATATCATCAACATAGTGAGTAATTAAATACTTGTATACGCTGTTTATGGTTCTTTGACTGTCTTTTATTTTTCTGTATATATCCTGCTTTGTGGCAGCAATCGCAACAAATGAAAAAAAGATTATAAAAATAGTTTTTAATTTTATGTTAAATAATCTCATCTAAAGTCCTGTCTCTAGTAACGTTCCATATATAATTGGAAATTTCATCAACGCTTAAATTACCATCAATTATTACGCATCTGTCACCAAAGTTATCTACAATTTCTAAATACTTCTGCCTGATATCGTTTTGAAAATCTAAACCAGCGCTTTCAATTCTATCAGAGGATAATCCTTTCCTCCTTTGAAATCCCACCTCAGGTTCGATATCAATATAAAAAGTCAAATTTGGTTCTATTCCATAGGTTGCAAACTGATTTAATTTAATGAGCCAATCTAAATTAAGACCTCGTCCACCACCTTGATATGCTAAAGTAGAGTCCGCATACCTATCCGCAATTATCCATTTCCCAGCTTTCAATGCAGGGGAAATAATATCTTTCGTTAATTGCGCTCTGCTAGCACACATTAATAATGCTTCTGACCTTGATGACATTTCATCTTCTCGGTTATTTAATAATACTGAACGAATTTCTTCAGATATAGAAGTACCACCAGGTTCTCTAAGGAATAGAGTCTCTATATTTAATGACTGCAGCTTTTCTACCAGTATTTTGGCCTGTGTAGATTTCCCTGACCCATCAATACCTTCGAAGGTTATAAAGTGGTTTTTAGTCAAAATAAATATTTTTGTCGTCTTTACTTACAAGTAAAACGCACTCACCTTTATATGTTTTTGTTTCAAGAATTTCTAAAAGGCTAGACAAGGTTCCTCTAATTATTTCCTCATAAATCTTTGTAATCTCTCTGCAAATAACTGCCGGTCTATCACCAAGAATTTCGAATAGCTGCTTAACAGTTCTTTTAAGCCTATTACTGTTTTCATAAAAAATGATTGTCGCTTCTACATCTTTTAAATTCTCAATAATCTTTTTACGACCTTTTTTTGGCGGCAAGAAACCTTCAAATATAAACCTATCGGTAGGTAAACCTGAGCTGACTAAGGATGCTAAAACAGCAGAAGCACCTGGAATAGGCTCTATCTTACTACCAATTTCAATTGCTCTTCGAACTAGCTTGTAAGCAGGATCTGATATAGCTGGGGTACCTGCATCCGTTATAACCGCCACATCATAATTATCTTTTAAAACCTCCTCAATTCTCAATAATCGTTGGAATTTGTTGTGTTCATAATAACTTATCATTTTTGTTTTTATATTGTATCGAGATAAAAGAATTTTTGATCTTCTAGTGTCTTCAGCAGCTATAAGATTAACTGTTTTCAGTATATTAACAGCTCTGAATGTAATATCTTCAAGATTTCCTATCGGAGTGGATACCAGGTACAAAGTACCAATATTGTCTTTAATCAATTTTTAATTTGTTTAAACATTTTTTTATCGCATCCATGCCAATATTTATATCATCTTTAGTAATATTTAAATGCGGTCTAAAACGTATAGATTTTTGCCCTGAACCGAGAACAATAACTTTATTTTCCATTAGCATCGATGCTAGTTCATCCCGATGATTTGAGTCTGGAAGATCAAAAGCGCAAAATAAACCTTTCCCCCTGGCATTGGACACTAGATCTGAATAATCTGCTTGAATATTTTTCAATTGATCTAGCAGATAATTACCATTTTGTTTTGCATTATTCACGAGGTTTTCTTGCTCCATAATTTCTAAATATATTGTAAACCTAACCATATCAACTAAATTCCCTCCCCAAGTGGAATTAATACGACTAGACTCTTGAAACACATTGTTTTCAACCTCGTTAATTCTATTACCAGCAAATATGCCACAGCACTGGGTTTTCTTGCCAAAGCTTATAATATCTGGTTCCATTGGCATGCACCTAGTTTTAGAGCCACAATCACAGACTACTTTACATAAGTGTTGGTGAGCCCACATCTCACCAGTAATTCCAGCACCGGTTTGGACCTCATCAAAAATCAATAGCATATCATTTTCTAAGCATAACTGTTTTAATTCTATCAAAAATTCGGGTCTAAAATGATTATCACCGCCTTCACCCTGAATAGGCTCAATAATAATACAAGCTATATCATGTGGGTTTTTTAAGATAGCATCTTTAATTTGATTTAAAGAAACAGTTTCTCTCGCTATTACATCAGCTATATTTTCCTCGTTTAAAGGAAAATTGATATTAGGCGTTGATACGCGAGGCCAATTAAATTTTGGAAAATACATCACTTTTCTTGGATCTGGAGAGTCTGTCAAAGACATCGTGTATCCAGAACGACCGTGAAAACACTTCTCAAAATGCAATACCTGAGAACCAATTTCACCATGACCTTTTTCAATATTTTTTCTAACTTTCCAATCAAATGCAGCTTTTAATGCATTTTCTACTGCTAATGCGCCACCTGAGACATAAAATGAATGCGGCAAATAATCTGGTTGCGCTACTCTCCCCATAGTATCTACAAATTCTGCCATTGCGATAGAATAGATATCCGAATTAGTAGGTTTATTTATCGCACTCGCAAGAAGCCTGTTTTTATTCTCCAAAACATAAGGATGATTGTATCCAACAGATAGTGATGCAAACATAGAAAAAAGATCTAAGTACTTATCACCACTAGTACCATCAACTAACCAGCTACCATGGCTTTTTTCTAAATCAATAACTGGAGACATTCCGTCAGCGAGCATATGATTACCTATTACTTTATGAACATCAGAATATTTCATATTAATCTCCTAAATTAAACTCAATACCTTGAGCAAGGGGTAAATCAGAACCCCAATTAATTGTATTCGTTTGTCGGCGCATATACTGCTTCCAAGAATCAGAACCAGATTCACGACCACCACCAGTTTCTTTTTCACCTCCGAAAGCACCACCAATCTCAGCACCAGAAGTACCAATATTTATATTCGCAATACCACAGTCACTACCTACGGCAGATAGAAAAATTTCTGCATTTTTAATGTTTAATGTAAACATTGAAGAAGATAACCCTTGAGGCACATCGTTATGCATTGTTATCGCATCCGCTAGGTCATTGTATTTCATAATATAAAGGATTGGAGTGAAGGTTTCTTTTTGAACAATACTCCATTCATTATTTGCTTCAATAATTACAGGTTCAACGAATGAACCTTCTTCTGAAATTCGATTTTCGCCACATAAAACTTTTCCTCCCATTGATACTGCTTCTTCTATTGCTGCAAAATGATTTGAAACGGCTTTTTCATTTACTACAGGCCCCATTAAAGTGTCTTTTTTTAAGGGATCTCCAATTTTTACCTGCTTATAAGCAGACATAACTTTATCAATAAGATTATCATAAATATTTTCATGGACAATAACCCTTCGTGTACTCGTACACCTTTGACCTGCAGTACCAACAGCACCAAATACGATTGCAGGAACAACCATATTCATATCAGCTGATTCATCAACAATAATACAATTATTACCCCCTAATTCGAGTATTGTCTTTCCGAATCTAGATGAGACTACTTCGCTCACATGTTTTCCGACCTTTGTTGATCCCGTGAAAGAAACTAAAGGAACTGTTTTATTATTTATCAGGTTTTCGCCAACCGTAGAACCATTTCCAATTACCAAACTGAAGATATCAGGAACATCATTAACCTTTAAAACTTCATTACAAATATTTTGAACCGCAATTGCACAAAGAGGAGTCTCCTCAGATGGCTTCCAAATGGTTGTATTTCCACAAATAGCGGATAAGAAAGCATTCCAACTCCAAACCGCTACTGGAAAGTTAAACGCGCTAATAACACCCACCGGTCCAATTGGATGCCATTGCTCGTACATTCTATGTTGCGGCCTTTCAGAATGCATTGTCTTACCATAAAGCATTCTTGATTGCCCTACAGCAAAGTCTGCAATATCTATCATTTCCTGAACTTCACCATCACCCTCTTGCTTTATCTTACCCATTTCAAGTGAAACAAGACTGCCTAACGGGTCTTTATAATCTCTTAAAGCTCCGGCCATCTCTCGAACAAGCTGACCACGAAGTGGCGCAGGCACTTTTCGCCATTCTTTGTAAGCATCCTTAGACCTTTTTATAATTTCATTACAGTCATCTATGGTTGATTCATAGACAGAAGCTATAATTTCCCCAGTAGACGGATTTATAGAAGATATTTTTTTTGAACTACTACCTTTTATCCATCCATTCGGGCCAGAACATGCTCCATAATTATCTTCTTTTATATTAAGTTTTTCTAATATCGTATTCATTTTATCTTACCCTAATTATAGTGATGCGACTACATCTTTGACTGCGTTCGAGAGCAATTCTATTTGTTCACTTTCTATTGTTAATGCAGGAGCTAACCTTACAGTAGTTCTATGTGTTTCTTTTGCGTAAACACCTCTATCCATTAACCCAACGGAAACTTTGTGGCCATCTAAATTTTTCTCATCAAACATTTCAAAGGCTGTTAGCAGGCCTTTACCCCTAACCTCTTTTATCTTATCAGGATAGTGGTTCTGGATATCTCTAAGGTTATTCATGAGTTGTGCTCCTCTGACTTCTGCTTTTTCAGCTAAACTAGCATCAACCATGACTTTAATAGCATACGTACCAACAACAGAAGCAAGCGGATACCCACCAAACGTTGAACCTTCAGATCCAGGCGTCAACAAGCCAAGAACGTCATCTCTTCCAGCTACAAAAGAGACAGGAAGGATTCCTCCACCTGCAGCTTTACCACAGCCCATTATATCTGGAACGACACCGAATAATTGGTGTGCGAAATTTCTACCGGTTCTACCAAAACCAGTTTGAACTTCATCCATCGATAATAAAATATTATGCTTTTTACATAGTTCAGAAACTTTAATAAAATAATCATCATCAGGTACAATTACGCCGGCTTCACCTTGAATTGGTTCAACCATATATGCGGCAATATACTCCCCTTTTTCTTCGAAGAGTCTTTGCAATGCAACAACATCATTATAAGGTACTAATTCTATACCCGGGACAAATGGGCCAAAGTTTTCTTTAGAATCAGGATCATCTGAAAATGAAACTGCCGCTAGAGATCTACCATGGAAATTTCCAGTCGCGCCAACTATAATCGCTTCATTTGCTGGTATACCTTTTACTTCATAACCCCATCTTCTACAAATTTTAAATGAAAGTTCCCATGATTCTACTCCTGCAACTTTTGGAATAACTCTATCCATACCCGTAATCGCAGTTGCAGATAGTAAAAATGCGCTCATATATTTATGTCTAATTGATCTCGGAACAGTCGGAAGTTTTTCTTCTTCTAAGTGTTTAATGACTGCTTTCACAATTGTCTGATTTAACTGGCCTTGATTTACCGCAGAATAACAACATAGGCCATCAAGTATCTCTTCTTCTATATATTTAGTAATATCATCAGGATGTGGTTTTCTAGCAATTAAAGTAGAAGAATCCTTCACTTTAGAGATTACAACATTTTCAAGAGGAGAATAATTCTGCCCGCCTTTTTCTTTTTCAATTTTTTCATGCTCATGTGGCGTTAAGTCACCGATTTTTATACCATCGACACTCAAGTCGTCGCCATAGCCATTTATTAATACCTCTGCCATAAAAACTCTCTATTTTTTGTGATTTATAAAAAAAGAATCAATTAAAGGTTTATTCCTCTTCAATCGAGCTGTCGAGATTATCAACAGGTACTACATTACCACTATTCTCTTGACGGTAAGCCGCATAACCAAGGGTACCGACGATAATGAATAAAACCCAAAATGTAGCATAACTATATTCACTGCCAGAAAATTTTATGAGATCGGTAAACCTGCCAATAAGTAATGAAATGCGACCCATAACGGCAAAACCGAACGAGGCGCCAAAACTTATCATTAAGAAATAAATACCTATTTTTGAAGCTTTTCCTAGTAGGCCCTTATGCTCCTTTGAAAAATAAAAATATAGAAGTCCGCATATCGTACCGATAAAAATAATTATATTATTAAATATTGATGGAGATGAGAGGCTAAAAACGGGCAAACTAAAGTCAAGAAGATTAACAGCCGTGCCTTTAATTTGACCAAGAACATTTGAATTCAGATAACCATATGCTTTCAGCCCAGCAGCCATTCCAACAACATATGCGATACCCCAGCGAGCCATCCAACTAAAACTAGGAATAAGACTAAGCAACATCATTACACCCAATACTAAGGGTATTAAATAAGTTAAATGTTGGTCGTGCCCTTTATCAATACCACCTTCTGGAAAAATTGAACTGGAGAAGAAACTAAGTATATTATAGATAGTATACATAATAGTATCTGGGTCATAATGCTTGGCTGGAAAAAGACGACCAAATAAATTTGGTTGCAGTTGAGTCCAAAATCCAAGAGACAAAAGATATCCAGCTGAAACACCTACAAAAAGATGTTCAGATGCCTTATAGAATGGGTTATCTTTATAAAGGTAAGAAAAGATGCCAATCGTTAAAAACGTGGCAACCCAAGCACCTAATATAGTCGAAAATTCCATTTTTATTCCTTAATACTTTCTTGATCTTTTTCGTTCTATAAAAAAAGAAATATTACCAAGAACAATAAATAGCACAATTACTAGGTGAGCTACTGATTGCGCATCCATCCCGCTTGTGGCAGAACCTTTTTGATTTATTAATGATTCATATTCAGCGGCGCCAGGCATTCCAGCAAGCACACCAATCATTTGAC
>CAJQGZ010000118.1 GCA_905478065.1 uncultured bacterium
CAATATCCCAGGCATCCCAATTAAGAGGTCTATCTTCATAAAGAGACAGTATATTACCATTAGATCTAAGAAGGTTTAATTTTAGCGTTTTATCATAAGCGGACTTCATCGTACCATCTTTATGAAATTCATATTTAACATAATTATTTTCAAGAATTAGATTAGAATCATTAACTATTTTATTTTTTTGTTTTTTACCTTTAGAAAAAGTTTTGAATGAAAATGGTTCTAATTCTACAAAACATACTAAATCGTTATTAACTTGTTGAGTAGGTAGGCAAATCTCATCATTAGATTTAATTTGATAGCCTTTATAATGAAAAGGAATTTTTACTACTCCTTTGAACTTATAAGAAAGTGAGTTTACTAAGGTAAAAGAGCTTTTATCTTTTTTAAATAAAATTGAAGCTGATTTTTTTAAAAGTTCATCACATGTTTTATGAATATCTTCATATTCTTTGTGTGTGGTTTTATAAACTAAATTTATACTTGACCCAGGAATGATATCATGAAACTGATTAATCATTAATTTTTTCCAGGCTTCATCAAGATCGTTATGAGGGTACCTCATTAGGTCGCAATTAGACCATAAAAACTCTACAGCTTTGAGTTTGTTTTCTAATTTTCTATTTTGTCTTTTTACTAGACCATGAGTAGTTAAGGTACCTCTATGTAATTCAAGATAAAGTTCTCCGACCCATGTTTCTAATTGGTATTTCTTTCTATTTAATCTTTTAAAAAAGTTTTTTGCATGATCAAATGAAACTTTTGGTGCACCTTCAAGATTTTTTAATCTTTTTCCTAATTCAATATTCTCTGGTTTAGGACCACCACCACCATTACCAACCCCAAAAAGAGACATAAACTCATTTAATTTATCTTTTTCTTTAAATGTTTTTTGGGCAGGCATTAAAAACTTTGTATCTAATTCACTATTATATGAGTTCTCAGGAGGGAAGTGTGTTAAAATTTCTGTACCATCAATTCCACGCCAGTTAAACGTCTGAAATGGAAAGTCATTAAATTGATTCCATGAGATTTTTTGGGTTAAAAAATAATTTACCTCAGCTTGTTTTAAAATTTGAGGAAGAGCTGCAGAGTAACCGAAAACATCTGGAAGCCATAAATTATCTACATCCACGCCAAATTCTTTTTTAAAGAAAATCTTTCCATAAAGTAATTGACGTACCATAGATTCTCCGCTAATAAGATTGCAATCTGCTTCTACCCACATACCTCCTTGAAGTTCCCATTGACCTTTTTTCACAGCAGCTTTAATTCTTTTAAAAATAGAAGGGTAAAAGTCCTTCATGAACTGATAGTGTTGCGGCATAGAAGCTCCAAATACATAATCTGGGTACCTATCTATTAAATCTAATTGAGTTGTAAAAGTTCGTGCACATTTTCTAATCGTCTCTTTTACAGGCCAGAGCCAACCTGTATCTATATGCGCATGTCCAACAGCAGTCACTTTTAATTCTGAGGACGAGGCGCGTTTATTTAGTTCAGCTGATAATATATTTCTTGACGCATTAGCATCTTTCTGATCAGCTTTAAAAGCTATTAGAGCTTGGTTGAGTGAATTGATTACCCTTAATCGCTGTGTAGAGTCTTCTTCTAGCTTTTCTATTAATCCAAGTAGAATTCTTACATCAAGGTGTAGATGCCATATATCTTCTCGAAATATTCCTATATCTATGGTTTCTACTTTAGCATCAAATGTTCCATGCCTTTTTGGATTGTCTTGCTCTGGATCTACATCAACAAAAATTCCAAATAAAGAATTTGCTGCAGTCTCAACCCAAATTTCAACTTCATTATTTTTTATACATGTTTTAGGTATCAGTACTCTAGTTCTAACGAAATTTTGATCCCAAATAGAAGCGTTTGTAATACCTTGAACTTCTTTTCCTTTAGGGTCATAAACTAACCCTTCTCCAGAAAAGTCTAAATCAGCTATGACCTTTTTTCCACGCCATTCTTTTTTAATACGTCCATTGAGGCAAAACCATGCACTATCCCATTCTTTACCCCAACTTTTACCTTTCGTAATTGGTTTGTACTTTAATTTGTTTTTTTCGGAAAAAGGAACAGCTTTTTTTGACCATGCAAATTTTGCTGATAATGAAATTTTATCTTCAATAAAAAGTTTTTGTAGTCTAGCGTTCCATTGTTCAATTCTTGATACAATTATAGCAGTTTCTTTTTTATTCAAAATTGATTATTCCCTTAAACTTGATTATTTATTTAAATATTAATAATTAATCACAATAAAATTAAACAGGCGAACCTTCCATTTGTTGTTCTAGTTTTCTGGCAACAGATAAAAACTGATTAACATTCATCTCTTTTAAGTTTACCACACCATGAACCGCTCTTAAATGCGGATTTTTGTTTTGGTACCAATAATCTCTACCAAGTAAAAGTTGAAGGTCTTTATGCTGTTTTACCCAAATATCTTGAGATAAGTCACAAAATGGACCATCAAATTCGTAACTAGGAAAAGAGGCTTCCTTTTGGCTTAAATAGCAATTATTAAACGTAGATCTCATAATAGCCATTGAATTTAAAGTCACAGGCACAATGATATCAGCTTCATCAACATCAAACCTATACCAGACATTGCGATATCCCCAAATTCTTAGTTCTGATAAGTCTTCTGTCTTGTTCCATATTCGTACGGCCTCTGCAATGGTTTGTAAAACTTTATAGTGCGTATCAGGACCACTACCTTCAGGGTCAAAGGCGACAGATATAACCGTTGGTTTAATTGTTTTAAGCTGTTCTAAAACAGGTAGTACATCTCTATTTATTTGAGGGTTTTCTGTGAAAATATCACCTTGGTAGAAACCTAATCTTAGATGATGAACGTCTTGAACGCGAACGCCGTAATTAGCCCAAACTAGTTCTTCTTCATATTCACGAATCATACCTTTAAGGCTTTGAACTTCTTTTGAATTTTTTTCACCATCATAATAATTATGAATTTCTTTAATTACTTTTTTAATAGTAATGTCTAATTCAGAGGTATTCTTTACACCATAAATTTCTATTAATGCTCTAACAAGTCTATGCGACATTCCTCTTTTTTGTTGAGATGAGTTATTTTCAGCAATAGCATCCAAGTAATGAAATACATCCTTATCCCATTTTTTTTTGTAACCGTTCTCAAAAAAATCATCGTATCGTGTCATTTGAATTTCATCATTAGCTAAGAAAGATTTTGTATCTTGAAGTAAGGTTTGAATAAAATTATTTGTAACAGATGTAAAACCAGAAGTCAAATTAACAAAATGATGATGATTACTAGGTTCGCGGATAAGTTGCATTATGTACGGCATTAAGCCAAGCATAATATCATCATGATGAGGACCAGTATGATAAAAGGTTTGATTAGTTTCAAGTTTAGAACCTTTTTCAACTTTACTTTCAACTTTTTTAATTACATCGCTAACAGTGTCAGCGTTTAATGATGGGATATTTTTACAATGCTCATCATTTTGTAAATTATCAAGTGATAGTTTTTTTCCAAAAACATTTATATCTCTTGAAAGCTCCAAAATTGAACGTTGAAGTTTTTGATCATTCCATTCTGAATTTTCCCAATAATCTCTTTCAAAGTCTGTAAGCAGCTTCCCAGCACCCTTAGTAATATAAAAACAGCTCTTTTTTAGTTTAGATAAAGCTGTTGCTGGATATTTAACATCAGGAGCATGTTCAAGCGAGTTTTTAATAATTTTCGATTTTGCTTCGCCAGCGGCGATAATTATTCCAGTTGCATCAGGATTATATGTAATCGTTCCTAGTCCAATTGTAATAACAAGCCTATTTCTACTAATTTCAATTCCCCCAAGATCTGTAGCTGCTGCTGCCTGAGTCTCGAAATTAGTACCAGTTAATCTTGTCGTTGAATTATGATCAGATCCACGAACATTAAAAGCAATATGTCCATCAGGTCCAATTCCTCCAAGAAAAAAACCAATACCTCCCATGGATCTTATTTTATTTTCATATTCAGCGCACCATTGGTCAATTAATAAAATAGATTCTTGCTGTTCTTCTTCAATCTCACTTGTTGGATCTCTAAACCTTAAAGTAAGATCGATTCTGTTATTAGGAAATATTTGTTTTCGATTTTTTCCGTTTACTAACTGAATTTTATCTGAATTTATAAGTAATGCTTTTTGGGGGTCTAATTCAAAACCTTCGATGTAATATTTGCAAACGTAATTATAAAAGCTGTTGTGTTGATTAGGATTAAGAGGATAAAATTCATCAATTTGTACAAATTTTAAGCCTCTTAAGCTTGGTTTATCTTTTAACAGTAATCCATTATCTTCTCTTAACTTTTTGACAGCCTTGTCATCCCAATTTTGAAGAATATGATGAGTCCATTTAATAAAGTATTCAGGTGTTTTTCCTGTAGGTAAACTTATGACACCATTCGGGTTATTTGATGACCACTCTAAGAACCGTAGAGAAGTAATAAGGCCAAGTTGAGGAAAGCTATCTAAGACAATATAAGGAATACTTGAAGTTTGGGTCTTAATTGACTGTTGATTAAAAAAATGTTTTTCTACAGGACTAAATTGATGCATTTTATAAAATGTGTTTTATGTGTTTGCTATGCAAGTTAAGTTGAATATTGTATTCCTATCTTATACTTAAGATAATAAATAATTATAGTTATTGACTATATCAATAATCATATTTTGTTAATTTTTTAAAAGGATTATTAAATTATGAAAAGAAGAGACTTTTTTAAAACTGGATTAGTTGGTTTTTCATTGCCATCGTTAACGAAAGCTAAATCTGATGTTAAAAGAAACAAAAAAAAACCTGTTATAATAACTACTCATAATTTTCCAAAAGCGAATGCTGCTGCTGTGAAGGTTTTAAATAAATATGGGGCATCGATGGATGCAGCAGAAGCAGCATGCATGGCTGTTGAAGCAGATGAAAAAAATAGTAATGCTGGAATAGGTAGTTTGCCGGATGAGGATGGAAGAGTGACATTAGATTCATGTGTAATGGATAGTAATGGAAATTGTGGTTCAGTGGCTTTTTTGCAAAACATTGTCCATCCAGTTTCAGTTGCGAGAAAAATTATGGATGACACAAAACATGTAATGCTAGTGGGAAAGGGGGCGAAAAAATTTGCTGTTTCTAAGGGTTTTAGACATACTAATTTATTGACAAAAGATTCTCGCAATGCTTGGATGAAATGGCAAAAAAATAGAGTGGAAATGACTCCACATGATACGCATGATACTTGTGCTACCTTGATTCAAGATCATAATGGAAATATTTCAGGAGCATGTACGACAGGAGGTTGGGCGTATAAAATGCATGGTCGGGTTGGTGATAGTCCACTTATAGGTTCCGGCTTATTTATTGATAACAATGTTGGTGGAGCAGCTGCCACCGGTTTAGGTGAAGAAGTCATAAAATCCTCTGGTAGTTTTCTAGTCGTAGAATTAATGAGGCAAGGGTATGACCCTGTATCAGCTTGCAATGAAGCTTTAAACAGAATAATTTCGTCATACAACGGTAATCCTGATTTTCAAATTTGTTATATTGCAATAAGTAAGGACGGGGAGGTAGGTGCTGCATGCCTTAAATGGGCATTCCCTCATCTTATTACTAAAAGTGGAATAACTAAATTAAAAAGTGTTAAGGGATTATTATCGTAATAACAAAACTATGTCAAGCATAATTGAAGAAAATATAATACGAATAGTTAGTCGTTTAGACATTCCTGGCAATGCTGCAAAAATATACCTTTTTCTACTAAAGAATGGACCTTCAACAGCATATGCTGTAAGCAAAACATCTGGGGTTAATAATGCTGTAGTATATCGAGAATTGGAGCGATTAAAATCTAGAAACCTTGTCTACCAGCTTGGAATAAAACCACTAAAGTATGAAGCAATAAATAAAGAAGGCCTTTTAAAAACATTAAAGAAACAAAATAAAACTGAAGAAAAGCTCCTAGAAAATTCTTTAAATGAATTATTTAAAGGTAAAAAGAATTTAATATCAATACGAATTGATGATTATGATGATTTAATGATTGAAATTAAAAAAGAAATTTTTAATGCAAAACAACAGATATTAATAAGGTTATGGTCTGAGGAAATGACTGTTTTAGAAAAAGACTTGAGGAATGCAGAAAGCAAAGGAGTAAACATACAACTTCTTTCATTCACTCCCTTGGAAAAACCCATAGGAGAAACTTTTTCATATAATATTGACCCTCATTCATTTACTGAAAATTGGGAGAGGGGTATTGCTTTATTTGTGGATGAAGAACGTGTTGTAATTGGAAACAAAATAGGTAAATACCCTATACATGCTATGTTAACAAACGACCCTCTGATTACTGAATCAATTAAAGATCAAATATTGCTTGACGTTGAGCTCGTTAAGAATAAGAGAGAGATGAGGAAAAAATATGATAAACCTTAGAAATCTATTTTAAGCTTTTTCAATTTTATGATGAGATGTTCAGCAAATCGTTTAAAACCGATGTCATTATAATGAACCCCATCAACAGTAGCTTCATTATCTTTGCCTATGCAATCTTCGCTCTCAATTAAATAAATTCTTTTATATCCTATATTAATCGCATTTAGAATTTCTTTTTTTAATATATTATTTTTTTCATAAATATTTTCTTCAATATAATCGTCATGACATTCTGGTTGCTCAACAAAAATAATAGGTTTATCATTAGAATTTTTACTAGATCTAATTGATTCGATTAGTGGGATGACATTTAACTCGATTGATTTCATATCGACATTTGGCAAGCAATCTATAACATAGTAGTTGGTTTTGATGTTTGATAAAATTGATCCAACCGAAGGCTCTAAATGACCATTACCGCTAAATCCGAAATTAATGCAGTTATATTCTGTTCTCCTGGATATAATATTTGTATACGCTAATCCGGGTCGAGATGCGCAGCCTCCTTGAGTAATACTAGTACCATAAAAGACTATTGTTTTTAAATCTGTTTTATAGTTTGAAAAATTACAATCATTATTAATCCCAATTTTGAGATCTATTAACGTTACATAGAGAGGAAGGTGCAATCTAAACTTTCTTAATTTACTTTTTTTATTTTCAAATATTACAGCCTTATTACTTTTTCCTTCCGGAATACCAGTAGAGCGGTAATACCAAGAATTATTCTTGTACTCGTAGAGGTCAAGTCCTTTGATTCCTGTATTTGGCATATGATTCATTTTAAAATCTGACAAAATTTTCCAATGAACTACTATTTTAGGACTATTTGTTTCGAACATAATACTAACGCCAGCTGAATTTTGGGATATCTTCCATAATTCTTGTCGAACTGAATTTTTATATTTATCTGGTATCCTTTGAAAAGGGTATTCTCTAGCTAATTTTGTTTCAACTAGACCTTGAGCGATAAGGGAATTCGAATTGAAAAATTTCAAATTAAATATTTATTGATTTAATAAATGGTTTTAAAATATTAATCCATTTTTGATAACCTTGGTCATTCAAGTGCAGACCATCTGTGCTTAAGCTACGCATCATTTCATTGTTGCTATTTAAAAAATGGGAATGGAGGTCTATTATCTCAAAATCATTGTATTTCGAAATGATTTCATTTGTTTTATTTATTTGATCATTTATAGATGGATAATCTGAGTATAAAAATTGATAATGAGGTTTTTCATCTAAATATTGCTGATTATTTATAGGTAGGATAGTCTGAATATATATTTTTGTTTGCGGTGAACTTTTTTGAATAAATTTTGCAGCAAGAAGAATATTTTTTGCAACATACTCAGGTGTTCTTTCGGGCCTGCTTCTATTATCATCAAAAAAGTCATTTATTCCGATTAAGATATATACTGCAATAGGTTTATAAAAAACGATTTCCTCTAGTCTTAAAAGAATACCATCTGAATAATCACCAGATATCCCACGATTAACAATATTCTCAACATCGAACTTTTCATTCCAACGACGCAAACCGTAAGTAATACTATTGCCTAGAAACACAATTTTATTTTTACCTATAGGACTATTTTTAAATTCTTTAACTCTATTTTGATAAAATTGCTTTTGCCAGTCTAGTTGAAATTTTATTACCGTTGTTGAGTCAGGATATAATAATGAGATATCATCACTATTAGAACAATTATAGCTCTGAACAAAGAAAATGAAAGAGATTGTAGTGACAATCAGATATTTCAAAAGCTAGTTACCGATTGTTGCTAGAAAGAATATCGAAAACCAAGGTCAATAGTTCTACCATAATACTGCTCTGTAGCTAAGTTTTCGCTACCCGCATCTTCAGATGTAATACCTCGATAACGATTCACATCATTTGTTTCTGTTAAGTTACTGGCATTAAAATAGATAGAAAGACCTTTATAAGGAAGCTCCTGTTTTATCGATAAATCCCATCTCCTGTAAGCGTCTGTAGTTTGTCTTAGTTCAGGCCAAAAATTTGTACTCATAAAAACATCATCATTATATAGCATAGATAATCTGCCTGAAAACCCCTTGTAATCATAGCCAATAGATAAATTTATAATTTCATTAGGTTGATCTAGTAATCTATCTGTATAAGTAGTGTCAATATTATACTTAACAACCTCAAATGGCGCCCAAATTATTTCTTGTTCGATAAAAGTTATTGGGTAATCAACTTCAGACTCCGTAAGAGTATAGTTTGCATTAAAAACTAGTCCACTTAGTAAACCTGGCAAATACCAAAATCGTGTTTGGTAGTCAATTTCAAATCCGTTCAATAATACATCATTTGAATTATTAACAGTATAGTTAAGTATTCTGTAGTCTTGAAAATCACTTGACAAATCAAAGTTTGACGTATCATCAGGAAAAATAATTCTAGAACCACTAGAATAGATTAAGTCTTTGATATTTTTCTGAAAATAACCAATTGTAAAAAGACCAAGCTTATCTTGATTGAAAGAAATAGAAAAATCTATATTGTTAGATAACCCAGGTTCTAAGGATTTATTCCTCCAATCCAGTGATTTAGCTTGTCCATTTGCTCTTTGCAGAGGAATAATGTCTGTATAACTAGGCCTAGTCAAAGTATTTGTTTGAGCATATCGAATACTTAGCCACGTAGCGGGCCTGTAATTCAAAAATAATGCAGGTAAATAATAAGAATTTTTTCTAGTATAAGATACCGTATCACCTACATATACCCAATGAGCTAAAGCATGGTCCAGTGAATTATTTGAATAGTAAGTTGTTGTGTTTGTTTCTCTTCTGGCTCCAGCAATTATGTTCATTGATGGCCCGATATTAACATCTGCCATAAAATAAGAAGCTTCGTATTCTTCCTTACCATTGTAATCATAGATCTGTGAATTTGTTTGATGTATGTGGTGCATAACATATTCATCAATTGTTGTATTTGAAGTCAGTTTATTAAAATTTTCTGAAAAATAAGTATACACATCCATCATAAAATCTAAATCAGCAACAGCACCAAAAGAATACCGGCCATCAAAAAAGTCATCGCCGTCATAACTATTATCAACAAAAGCTGAAAGGGGTAATCTACCTGGGTTTACAATAAGCGAATCAAGATCATAATGCTCAATAAGTGCATCTCGTTGCGAAGTAGCGCCAGCTGCTCTACCTACAAGACCATATTCATGCTGTTGATCAAATGTTCTCTTTTTAATTTTCTTCTTATTACCAAATTTAAAATTTCCAGATATATAGTCCGAAATCCGAAAATCATATTTTAAATTAAATCCAATAGATTTTTCATCTTCAATGCTATTTTTCAACCAATAGTCGTAGCGGGAAAAATCCATATTTCCAGTATCATTTATAGCTATTTCTTGTATGTATTCAATATTTGAATCATATGTATCATCAGAAAATGCAAATTGCTCTGCAAAATTAAAATCATAATAAGTATCTTTATTTTTAGATTTTGAATAAGATGAATAAGCGTCTAAATGAAAAATATCATAAAGAGTTTGATTGTACTTCCATGATTCCGTTAATACACCGATCGTGTTGATACCAGTACTTGAAACCATATACCTATAGTTATCTCCAAGGCCGTAGCTTATTCCATAACGCGTTATATCTTTCTCAATCTCACTGTTTAGGTTACTGTAGCTAATATTGCCGTTAGGGATGGCTATATCTATAACTTGCAATAAATTGTTTCTATTATTGATTCTTGACCAATCATTTAAATTAAAACTAGTTAGCTGGAGAGGGTTAATAGTATCTACCTGTGCGCCAAATAAATAATAACCAGAACCAATTTCATGGGAACTTCTATCTCTATTTTCTGTGTCTATTTGAGCTAGAACTCCGATTCGATCATTCCAAAAACGTTTGCTTAAATCAAGAACAGTCTTATCATCACCATAGCTATTTCTAATACCATTATACATACCTTGAGTAATGATATTTCCATGAAATCCTGGCTTTGCTTTCTTTAATTGAAAATCTACAGTTCCTCCTAGAACGTCAGCATCTCTATCTGGTGTTCCTGCTTTTATTACTTCAATACCATCAAGCATATACTGCGAAATCATGCTTAGATCTGTACTTCGGTTTTCATTATCAGTAGATGCAAGTTTTACTCCGTTAACAGTAATATTATTATATTTTGGAGAAAGTCCTCTAATGATGACCTTGTTTCCTTCGCCGCCTTCTCGACGAATAGACACGCCCGGAACCCGGCCAACAGTTTCAGCAGCGTTAGCATCGGGTAAATCTTGAATTCTATCTGAAGAAATTATATTTACCAATGATTTAGAATTTAATTGCCGATTTATCGCATTCATTTGACCTTTTGCTTGGGCAGTAACAAGGACCTCATTACCCTCAATTGTTTTATAAACTAAATTGAAGTCGACAATAATTTCTGTTGTATCGCTATTTAATAAAAGAGAGTCAGAAAATGTCTCATAACCAATATATGCAGATTTTATCTTGTATGATCCTGCTTTCATATTTTTTAACTCATAAAATCCATCTTCATTTGTTGCTGATCCAATAGCAGTTTGGTCAATAAAAACATTAGCCCCAACCAATGGGTTGCCATTGTTTTTGTCATATACATGACCAGAAATAGTGTAATTTGTAGCTATTAACTGCGTGGATGCTAAAAATAAAATATTTATTAAATATCTAATTATCATTATATAAACCTTCTTATGTATACATTAATTTGTAGTTATCCCGAGATTATTTAATTTATCTTTAAAGTAACCAATTTTATCTGGTCGATTACAATCACTTGGGTTAAATAATTTTGAGGCAAATGTCCGAAGACATGCATCTCTTATAACTGACCAGTTATCTTGTAAATTTGCAATTCTTTCAACTGCTGCATAATCATTGTTATAATTCTTAAAGTTTTGAAAACGCTGCCTAATAGCTAACATATCATTCAGGGTCTTTAGGCCATCTTTGCTACAGTCGCAAACTGAGGATGGTTTGTAGGTTGCCATTGATAAAGAACGTGGTGCCAGTATCTTTTCTTCTGCATAATTTAATGGTTTGTCGGATTTTACCTGCTTCTTGTCGCCAGTAGAACAAGAGTAAATAAATAAAATAAGGGTAATATATACAACTTTAAATAATTTCATTTTCATAAAAGTTTCTTGTAATAAAATATTAAAAATAGATAATAAAAAAAAGGGGTAGTCAATTAAAACTACCCCTTCAATTTAAACGGTATAATAACGTTTAAGTTATTACTTCATGAACGCCATCTTCTTCGTAACAGTTGAACTTCCATCTGTTAAAGTATAGAAGTAAATACCTGTAGAAGCAGATTGACCCATTTCATCAGTTCCATTCCAACGTAACTTGTGAGTACCAGCCAGCTTAACACCGTTAGCTAAAACTTTAACTTTCTGTCCAAGGACATTAAAAATCGTCAAGTTAACTGTTGAAGCTTGAGCAATACTAAACTCAATCTCAGTTGTTGGATTAAACGGATTCGGATAATTCTGCTTTAGTGCAAACTCTTTTGGTAAAGCTGTTGAATTATCTGTACCTAATGTAACTAATGACCAACGAGGATCTCCAATTGGGCCACCAGTTGTACTATGCGTAGCAGCTGTAGAAACAGAGCTATAGCTAGCATTGTAGTGCATAGGCCATTCAATCGTATTCATATTGCCATCATGCTCATATGACCAGTTATTATTAGCGCCAACACCTTGAGTAGTTTGATCATCTCTGAAGTCCAATGTTCTTGCGAGCTGTTTTGTTATATACATCTCATCAAGCTGCATTTGTAAGTCAGACCAGTTTAAAACTGCATTATTTGTGCTTGTAACACCTATACCGGCAGCGATTGTAGCTAAAGTTGAATCATCAGCCCATACCATCTGCTGAGCAGCGGTTAACATTGTGTCATGAACAGTAACAGTAGTAGTACCGCCTGAACCAACATGTACAACGGTATCAGCTGCAGTAGTTACAAATATTGAATCAACACAACCAGAACCATCAGCCGCGTAAGCAGAAGTGATAGTATCAAAAACAGCTGGCGTAATAGTCATTGAATCCGGTGTAACAGTAGTTACGGTCCAAGACCAAGGATTGTTTGCCATATTATTCATAAAGCCAGTTAATGCTGGGCTCCAAACAGCTGCATTGTTGCTCCAATTGATATTTCTATCATTCATATTAACAACTTGACCATCTGACATGATATAAGTACCCGCGGTTACTTGTTGGGTATCAGCAGGTGTGGTAATAGTCGTAGTAATTACACACTGATCTGAAGTATCAATTTGTACCACAGCTGGTGTAATATCTTCAAATCCATCTGGGTTTACTATCCCGGCTTTTCTCAATGCCATTTGACCTACTCCGCCTTCCCACCAGACGCCCCATCCTGAAACATCATAGGTAGACTGACCGTAAGACTTTGTGTTATATAGAAGGTTGTTGGTAACCTGTAGGTTATTCTGTCCACGATACCAAATCATATCCATAACAACATTGGTAAATGTGTTATGATCAATGATGCCATGATCAACGTGCTCATAAATTACTAAGGCCTCACCAATCACACCATCAACAGTATTTTGTCTAAATTCTAGTGTGTCAATAGTACCCAACCAAGAACCGGCACCCCAGACTACACCACCATAAAACATTCCGCCTGGGCCATTAGTAAAAGCCTTAAAAACGGAATTCGTTATATGGAAATCTGTATTTTTTCCCAAAGTAAAAAAAGCTAGAAAATTAACATGCGAAACAATACAATTGTTAACGATGATTTTGTTATCGGTTGATGTTGCGCCTGCAATTTGAAGTGAACCCTCTTCACCAGATGCGTAAGCGTTAAGAATGAGGTTCTCCAACTTCAATTCAGCACCTGCACCCACTAGTGTAAAAAACAGTCCGTTTTGGTGTCCTAAAGCACCTTCAGCGTTAGCTAGAGGTTGAATGGTAACTGGTTTAACGTCAGCGCTTGCAGGAACTTCACCTATAATGTGAATTGCTTGGCCGGCATCTACCGGAATATGTTCCGATGTAAGCCATTTTCCGCCTGCGACTGATGGTAAGCTTAGTCTGTAAACGCCAGCTCCACCTGCTGTAATTGCTGCTTCAAGCTGTCCTGGCTGTGCGGCTGCATCCCAGACTACTTCAGTAGTATCTGCGAACAACGTTACAGAAGAAAAGGTAAGAGCAATTAAGCTATTTTTTAATAACGATTTTATCATTCGTTACTCCTTCATGTTGTTTTTTTTATTAGTGTCTTAAACTTAAGATACTATATATTTATAGCATCTTAAAGATTAAATTAATGCTTCTTAACTATGTTCGTCAATACATTTATTAAAACCATAAAAAGTCTAAAATTTTATGAAAACTAAAATAGTTGAACGTTTAATCGAAGGATGGGAATTCAAGGAAGTCTCTTCAAAGACTTGGATGCCAGCTTCAGTACCTGGCTGCGTTCATACCGACCTATACAATAACAATGAAATAGTAGACCCATTTGTTGGTACCAATGAAATTGATCTCCAGTGGATAGGAAATAAAAGTTGGATATATAGAACAAAATTTAAAATCGACAGAAACCTTTTTAAAATGGAAACTATTTTTTTAAACTTCTTAGGATTAGATACATACGCTAAGGTCAGTCTAAACAATGTAGACATTTTAGACGCTGATAATATGTTTCGTGCATGGACAGTCAACGTTAAAGAAATAATTACAGAAAATGAAAATGAGCTCATAATTAAATTTGATTCTCCAATTGAAAAAATCTTGCCTTTAATGAAATCAATTGATTATGAATTGCCTGCGGATAATGATCAAATAAAAAAAACTAGTCCTTACACTCGCAAGGCTCCCTACCATTACGGTTGGGACTGGGGGCCAAGCTTTGCAACCTCAGGAATTTGGCAACATGTAGAATTGATTGGTTATAATTCTTTTACAATTAAAGATTTGTTTATTAATCAAATGAAAACCGATAAAATAAGTTCACAGATTGAGTGTAACGTTTTTGTTCACTCAGAACGCAGATGTAAAGCTGACCTATTGATCAAAGAGCAAAAAAGTAATATAAACATTGTAAAGTCTATCGATTTATCTCCTGGAATTAATCAAATAAAAAAGATTGTTGAAATATCTAAACCTGATCTTTGGTGGCCGAATGGTCATGGCCAACAAAATATGTACGAATTCAATGTAAAAGTGGAATCGGTTGATTACTATGAATCTATTAAAAAAAGAGTTGGGTTGAGAGATTTTAAAGTTGAACAAAAAATAGATAAAAAAGGATCTAGTTTTACATTTGTTGTCAATGGTAAACCAATTTTTTCAAAAGGAGCGAATTGGATTCCAGCAGATTCTTTTACAACCAGATTAACTAAAAAAAATTATTATACATTATTAAAAAGCGCGGTTGATGCTAATATGAATACACTACGAGTGTGGGGTGGTGGAATATATGAAAGTGATGATTTTTATGATTTATGCGACGAAATGGGATTAATCGTTTGGCAGGATTTTATGTTCGCATGCACACTCTATCCCGGAGATAAAGATTTTTTAGAAAGCGTTAGAAAGGAAGCAGAATATCAAGTTTCTAGATTAAGAAATCACCCTTCAATAGGGTTATGGTGTGGGAATAATGAAATTGCGTGGGCTTGGCATAATTGGGGCTGGAAAGATAGATTTCCTGAGCAACTTTATTATAATGATTATAATTCATTGTTCCATAATGTTTTGCCGAGTGTTTGTAATGAGTTTGATCCCAATCGGTTATATTGGCCTTCTTCGCCTGGAGATAGTGATATGTTACCAACTGTTGGGCAGCAATTTGGTAGTGGTGATAATCATTACTGGGGTGTATGGCATAGCGGAGACAAATTTGTTGCATTCGAAAGCAATATTGGGCGCTTTATGTCTGAATTTGGCATGCAATCTTTTCCAGATTTAAAAACTATAGACTATTTTTGCGAAGATAAAGATCAAAGTATTAATTCAACTGTCATAAAACAACATCAAAAAGCATCCTTAGGCAACGATAACGTTATGAAATACATCCTAATGTATTTTAAACCACCAAAAGACTTTTACTCATTCGTTTTGTCAAGTCAGATTATGGCTGGTGAAGCTATAAAAATAGCTGCCGAGGCGCATAGAAGGAATATGCCTTACTGCATGGGCTCATTATATTGGCAATTAAACGATTGCTGGCCTGGGGCATCTTGGTCATCCTTAGATTATTTCGGTAACTGGAAAGCATTGCATTATTATGCTAAAGAATTTTTTAAACCTCTTTTGATTTCATTTGAAGAGGAAGAAGACGGTGTGAGCATATATATTGTTAATGACGGCAACATTATAAATAATGCATTAATATTTTTTGAGGTGCGCAATTTTAATAACGTTGTTGAGTATAGTCATGATTTACCTTTGGATATTAAACCTAATGAATCAAAAAAAGTTTTTTTTGAAAAAAAGAAAGTCTTATTTGCAAAAAGTAAAAAGAATAATATTTTACTAAGGGCTAAGATAGTTTTGAATGATGAAACTATCTCATCAAGCGATTATCTTTTTGATATTCCAAAAAATTTGAAGATTCCTAAGCAAAATTTTTCTACAATCATAGAAAAATTTGGAAACAGAATTAAAATTAAAATTAATTCTAAATCGTTCTTGTACAAATTTCATATCCTTTGTTCCAATGATACGGGTCGATTTGATGATAACTATTTTAATATGCTTCCTGGCGAAGAAAAAACGATCCTATTTTTTCCATCGATTAATTTAAAAGGTAATATAAATTTTGAGCCAAAGTTTATATTTAATAGTGTTGAAGGCTTAAGTAATTAATAATAATTGGAGATATAATGACGTTAGAAAATGACATACGAATGGATAGGTTAGACAAAACAAAAGAGGCCGCTACGAAAGTTAATGAATCGCTAGATTGGCCAAATCTCATAAAATTCAGAAAAGAAAATGATGAGATTAGAAAAACTGGTTTGAAAGTTAAAATTGTATTTATGGGTGATTCGATTACTGAGGGTTGGTCATTAAGTGACCCCGATTTTTTTAAAAAGAACAGTTTTGTTAATCGTGGTATTGGAGGTCAAACTTCACCACAAATGCTATTAAGATTCAAACAAGACGCAATTCATCTTAATCCTAATATGGTGATAATAAATGCTGGAACAAATGATATAGCGGAAAATACTGGTCCATCTAATCAAGAAATGATAATCGACAACATAACATCAATGGCTGAAATTTGTATGAAAAACAACATTGATGTTGCACTTTCTACTATTCTTCCAGTCTTTAAGTACTCTTGGAATGAAAATATTATAAATGTTCCAGAAAAAATTTCGAGTGTTAATAAGATCCTTAAAAAGTATACGGAAAATAACAATATACAGTTTATTGACTATTATTCTTCAATGGTTGATGAGCAAAAAGGGTTGATGTCTGCATATGGTACTGATGGTGTTCATCCAACAAAAGAAGGGTATAAAGTAATGGCGGATACGTTAAGAAATACAATTGCAGGGGTACAATGAATTTTCAATTGATTGTTAAAATTTGTTTATTATTGATTTCAATTGTTTCTCCAATTTTTAGCCAAGGTTTTTGGGGTAATGAGTTTCCAGAAGGGAAAATTGAATACGAGCCGAAGTCATATGTTTGTTATAAAACTGTTCAACCTGTAATACTTGATGGTAAAATCACCGAAAAAGCTTGGGCAGATATTCCCTGGACAGATTCTTTTGTTGATATTGAAGGTTCTTTAAAGCCAAGGCCATATAATGATACGAAAGTAAAAATGCTTTGGGATCGGGATTATTTTTATTTTGCTGTGTACATGAAAGAGCCACATGTCTGGGCAACAATAAAAGAAAGGGATGCAGTAATCTATAAAGACAATGATTTTGAGATATTTTTAGATCCAGACGGAGACACTCATAACTATTACGAGCTAGAGGTTAATGCTTATGGAACAGAATGGGATTTGTTAATTACTAAGCCTTATCATGATGGTGGAAAAGTAGCCTTAGATTCTTGGGATATACCTGGTTTAATTACAAGTGTACACATTGATGGTACATTGAATGATGCTTCGGATCTTGATAGCGGATGGAGCATTGAAATCGCGATTCCTTGGAAGGCCTTCATTGGAAATTACCGTTCTAATAATCCACCAAAAGATGGTGAGCAATGGAAAATTAATTTTAGTAGAGTCCATTGGGAAACGAATATTATTAATTCAGCTTATGTAAAAACTGAGAGGCCCGAATATAATTGGGTATGGTCACCTCAGGGTGTAATATACATGCACATGCCTGATCTTTGGGGCTTGGTACAATTTACAGAAAATATCATTGGTAAAGAGGTTGTACAATTCAAGTATAGTAAGATTGATAAGATAAAATGGAGCCTAAGACAGGTATATTACAAGCAGCGAAATTATTTTTTTGCGAATCAAAAATATTCTGATTCAATTAGAGAATTAAATTTCTTTAAAGATTTAAAATTGAAAAAAACACCTTTTAATGGAGTTTCTTGGCCGCCAAAAATTACATTAACACCCTCAGGCTGGGAAGCTTTTGTAACATGGGAAAATAAAAATATTATCATTCGCAAGGATGGAAGGGTGTGGGTTGAATGAACTTATCATTTATTGATTGGATGATTGTAATAATTGTTCTTGTTGGTATGATTTACTCAGTTAATCTAACCAAAGGATTAATGAAAAGTGTAAGTGATTTTTTATCTGCTGGAAGAACAGCTGGCAGATATGTTTTATCTATTTCAAGTGGCGTAGCGGGACTAGGTGCTATTTCCATTGTGATGTTTTTAGAAATGGGATATGTCGCAGGATTTTCATTGTCATGGTGGGGTTTAAGCCAAGGTATAATTCTTTTAGCTATTACAATGTCTGGATGGGTAATTTATCGTTTCAGGATGACTCGAAGTCTCACGTTGGCTCAGTTTTTTGAAAAAAGATATAGTCGAAAATTTAGAATATTTGCAGGCCTAGTGGCTTTTTTTGCTGGCCTCATTAATTTTGGAATATTTCCTGCAGTTGGGGCACAGTTTTTTATAAACTTTTGTGGTTTACCAGAGTACTTGTTAGGTCTACCGATGTATCCTCTAGTGATGATAGTATTATTAGGAATTGCATTGTATTTTGTATACACAGGTGGTCAAATAGCTGTAATAATTGCTGATTTTTTTCAAGGTGTTTTTGTAACAATTATATTATTTATTATTACTTTGTATTTGCTTTTTAGTATTGGTTGGGATCAGGTTTCTGATTCGTTGCAAAATACACCTATAAAACTGGCAAAAGAAGAAATTCAGGTTCTCAAAGGTGATGCGTCTTTTCAGTTGTTATCAAAAGAAGAACAAACATTACAAACTGATGAAATTAATGTAAAATATGAAAATTCTTCTCGCATAAATCCATTTAAAACTAGTCATGTGGAGGATTTTAATTTGTGGTATTTTCTCATCGGTATCATAGGAGTTATGTATGGCGCCCTAAGCTGGCAAGGGTCTCAAGGGTATAACTCATCAGCAAAAAATGCTCATGAAGCGAAAATGGGTGTTGTTTTAGCAGGCTGGAGAGGTATTCCCCAAGGGATGTTTATGT
Organism: uncultured bacterium; assembly: GCA_905478065.1. Lineage (GTDB taxonomy): Bacteria > Fidelibacterota > Marinisomatia > Marinisomatales > UBA1611 > TMED80. The sequence continues at coordinate 19,169 of CAJQGZ010000118.1, forward strand.
TTTTAGTCCCTGTGCTTGTTTATGTTTTAATGAATCACCCTGATTATCAACATATAGCTGATTCAGTCAATGCTTCGCTAGCTTCTTTATCTTCAGATACTTTGCAAGGTCAAATGAGAGCTCCTTTTGTACTATCTGAAATATTACCCGTTGGATTAATTGGTGCATTCGCGGCCTTGATGCTTGCTGCTTTTATCAGTACACATGACACGTACTTGCATTCATGGGGTTCTATATTTATTCAAGATGTCATTATGCCTTTCCGAAAAAAACCATTTGATAAAGAAACGCATATAAAAGTTTTAAGATATTCTATTTTTGGAGTTGCTGTTTTTATATTCCTATTTAGCTTACTCTTTAGCCAGAGTCAAAAGATTGCACTTTACTTTGCGGTTACTGCTGCTATTTTTGCTGGAGGATGTGGTGCTGTAATTATTGGTGGTTTGTATTGGAATAAAGGTACAACAGCGGCTGCTTGGACCGCAATGATAATTGGAGCTGTAATTGGGGTTTCCGGTACACTGATCAAGCAAATTTCTGATATCTGGTTACTAGACGTAAGTAGTTATAGTCAGCTAAAAACAATTTTAATATTTTTAAAAAATATTAATGGTCAAGAATACTGGGGCCTAGGTATGGCCTCTTCATCAATATCCTACATCGTAGTATCTCTTTTATTCCCTGAAAAACTAGTAAATATGGATAAGTTATTAAATAGAGGGGAATATAGCATTGATGGAGAAGTTAATGTAGTCGATGAGCAAGTTAAAAGAGGTTGGAAGGTTTTTGGAATGGGAAAAGAATTCACTAAGAATGATAAACTAATTTACATTCTTAATTATGCATGGACTGGATTCTGGACCTTGGTGTTTATTATTGGAACAGTTTATAATTTATCAAACCCTGTCAGTGACGATGCTTGGATGAAATTCTGGGAGTATTATATTTACATTCATTTAATACTATCAGGCATTGTTTTAATATGGTTCACCCTAGGAGGGTTTTACGATCTAAAAAGCATGATAAATGCTTTAAAATCTGATGTAAGAGATCACGGGGATTCAGGATGGGTAGACAGCTAAGGAGAAAATAATCACGTGAAACATATATTAATTGTTATTGGCTATTTTATAATATTTACTGGATGCAGGCACGATGAATCGAAATTGGGAAAAGCAGTTGATCAAATGGAGCCGAATGAAATGATTGGCTACGTACCCAACAACCAAAAGTTAGGGATGAAGTGGCTATTAAATAATATGCTCGAGGATGATAAGAAAACCTTGAGTGTTAGGTTTCTTTTAGATAATTGCATTTACGCATACAAGGCCTGGGAAAACACTCCCTGGGGTAGCGTTAATGATTCATTGTTTTTTGAGTATGTACTCCCTTATTCAAGTTTAAATGAGAGAAGAGATAATTGGAGACTGGATTTTTACGAGCGTTTTTATCCAATTGTGAAAAATGCCAAATCTGCTTACGAAGCAGCAGCTATCTTAAACAATAATATTTTTGAGATGGTTGGAGTCATTTACTCCACAAAAAGACCAAAAGCAGATCAGTCACCATACGAAAGTATTGAGGCAGGTTTAGCTTCTTGCACAGGACTGAGTTTTATGTTAATTGATGCGTGTAGAAGCGTTGGGATACCTGCTAGGTTTGTTGGTACCCCATCTTGGTATAATAATAGTGGAAATCATTCTTGGGTAGAAATTTGGGATAATGGGTGGCATTTTACAGGCGCTTATGAACCAACTGGCGACAAGCTAAATGATGGTTGGTTTACTGATTTAGCGGCCAGAGCTGTTGAAGGGCATCCTAAATATGGCATTTATGCTTCTACTTGGAAGGAAACGGACATTTATTTTCCAATGGATTGGAAACCTGGTGTAAATAAATACTTTGCAGTGGATGTTACACCAAGGTATCAAAATTTTCTAGATAGTAATCTTATTCCACTTCGCATAAAGGTTGTGGATTCAAATGGTGAAAGAAAAAGAATTTTAGTCAGTGTAAGTGGTGATAACGATTTTTCATTTGCGGGGTACTCAAAGGATGAAAAAAATGATTCAAACGACCATCTAACTCTTTACTTACCCGAAAGTAATTCGTTTATAATAAAAGTCAATCAATACTCAAAGACTGTTATACTAAATAAGGAAGAGTTAATTGAAATTAAGATTTAAAAACTTTAATGTATTTCATAATCAGATTAAATCTATTATTTAATAAATAAGTTTTATGATTGATGATTTTTCAAAAAATGGATATTATTTAAAAAAAACAATTTTTAGTAAGTCTCTTATTAATTTATATGAAAGTGAATTTGATAAGATTGTCCATCAGCTTAAAAAAAGTAGGGAGGATATAAATGCTCGATGGGGAAGCAAGTTAACATCTAATATTGAACCTGATGATAGCTTTGTCATTCATACTCATAATGTCCAGAGCTATTCTTCGGTCTTGCTCCAGATGATACAAAATAATAGCTTCTTAGATGAGGTTGAAAAAATTATAGGCCCCGATATTATTCTTCATCATACAAAGCTGTTCGAAAAACCACCGATAATAGGAGCTGCCTTTCCTTTGCACCAAGATTGGTCTTATTTCCCTACAAGGAATAATTCAATGATTGCAGCGGTTATCCACCTATCAAGATCGGATGAAGATATGGGTTGCATGAGAATTATTCCTAAATCACATAAACTCGGAAAAATTAAAAACAGTGATGGGCATAGATATAACTCTAAGATTCATAATAAGTATAAGTTAGAAGATGCAATACCAATAGAAGCTAACCCAGGTGATGTTCTTTTTTTTCATTGTTGCAGCCTACATGGTTCAATGTCAAATTTATCAACTAAACCTAGAAAGAGCATTTTAGTGCAATTATATTCTGGTCAAGATGAAGTTGAAGAGGGAAATAATCATACGAATGCTCAACTAGTGTTAAGAGGTTTTAATTATTCTTCAACTCGCTCATCTGTTAATGTAAAAATATGAATAAATGAATTTAAAAACTTCATTTAAACAATTTTATCAAGAAAATGGATATGCTATTATTCCTGATGTTATTGATTCAGGCTTAGTGTTAGAAGTTCAAAACCATGTTATGTGGCTACAAAATAAATACCCGGATATTCGCGCAGAAGCTTTTCATCATGATCTTTTAATTAATGATCCTTTTATTCACAAGCTTTTAGATAATAAAAACATGCTCGATATTATTGAAGGAGTTATAGGTTCAGATATAGCTCTTTTTGGCGCCCATTACATTGCAAAAAGACCAAGAGATGGCAAACCAGTTGGTTGGCATCAGGACGGTTCATATTGGCCGTTAGAGCCAATGAATGTAGTTTCAATTTGGTTAGCTGGAACAGATTCAAATAAATCAAATGGTTGTATGCGTGTTATTCCCGGAACTCAAAACAAAAAATTAATTAAAGCCTCTGAAATGATAAAATTAGATACAAACGATTATGTTTTAGATTTGGCCATTTCTAAAAGTGATATTGATAGTCAAAAAGCTGTAGATGTAGAGCTTAATGCAGGGGACATTTCAATTCATAATCCTTCAATCGTTCATGGCTCAAATGCTAATTTATCTGATAGTTGGAGAATTGGATTAACACTTAGATTTATTCCTACTTCCACTTATGTAAACAGAGCAAATTGGGAATGCATACTTCTTCGAGGAAGACCTAATAATGCAGTAAAAAATAATTACGTATCGAAGCCTATTTTTCAAGAAGGTGAGCATATGTATTTTTCTGGATATAAAAACTTTTTATAGGGGATTGCTTGATTAGTGAAAATAATAACTTAAAGGATACTGGTTTCACCTTTGTAGATGATGTTTTTTTGCAAACGGATATTCTAGAATCAAAAAATTCATTTTGGGATGTAATCAATTCTAAATATGACACTGGAATTGAACCAGAAAATAGATTTTGGAATGTAGGCGAAGATCCAAAGAAAATAATTAAGATTGATAAACCTCATTTAAGTAGTAACGCATTACACAATCTTATAACCCAAGAAAATTTTGGTAAAATCCTTGCGAAGATTACTAAAGCAAGAAAAATTCAGGTTTGGCACACGCAGGGAGTATGGAAACCGACAGGAGGTGGATTAAAGGGCAATGCTGGTTGGCATAGAGACATTCAATACTGGCCTTTTTGGGAGCCCTATGGTATTTTTACTGCTTGGATTGCATTAACTGACGTTTTTTCAAATTCAGGTCCTGTGAGATATATTGCAGGTAGCCACCATTGGAATGAAATAAGTGGCGTGGATTTTTTTAATAATGATATAGAGTGTCAGGATAAAATAATTAAACAGAAACATAGTAATTATAAAATTGTTAAGGCTCAAATTGCTTCTGGATCTATAGCCATTCATGGATCAAAAACATACCATTCATCCGTAAATAACACTAGTGGGAGTCCTCGTGTAGGAATGGTCGTACACTTTTCTACAGACCAAGCAAAAAAAATAAATATAACTGATAAGCATTCTGACTATTTAGATATTTTAAATGATCAATCCATTTGTCCGATTATATATGATTCTTAATTTGTTACATTATCTTTTGTTTATTTTTTATCAATTTTGAAAGGTTTTTATGTCTAATAGTACTATCGGCTTAAATGACGATTTAAGAAATTATTTATTGAGTGTATCATGTCGTGAAAGTAAAACGTTGAAAGATTTGCGCAAAGAAACATTAATACTCAAAGAAGCTCAAATGCAAATATCTCCAGAACAAGGCTCTTTTTTAGCGTTCTTGGTAAAAGTTTTAAAAGCAAAAAAGACTTTAGATATTGGTGTTTTCACAGGATATAGTTCACTGGTTGTTGCAGATGCACTACCTGATGATGGCGTTGTTATTGCCTGCGACACCAGTGAAGAGTGGACAAATATCGCTCGAAAATATTGGAAACTAGCAGGTGTAAATAATAAAATTCAATTAAAATTAGCTCCAGCTATAGAAACACTCGATAAATTAATTGAAAACGGCTGCAAAGGTACATTTGATTTTTCATTTATAGATGCAGATAAAATAAACTATCAAAATTATTTAGAAAGGTCGCTAATATTACTAAAACCAGGTGGAGTTGTTGCAATTGATAATGTATTGTGGGGAGGAAAAGTGTTAGACAGTCAAGATAATGAACCCGCAACAAGAGCGATTAGAATATTTAATGAAAAGCTTAAGGGCGATGAAAGAGTATTAATTTCAATGGTTCCAATTGGAGATGGCTTAACTCTTGCATTCAAAAAATAGTCTCTGAGTGATTCACAAATAATGAATATATTTTTTAAAAACTTTATAATATTATCTTTAGCTATCTTATTGTGGAATTGTGAAAGCAAATTTTCTCAAAATGAATTACATCTTTCGCCTGAAAAGCCAGATGCTTTCCCTGAGCTTACAGAAAGGAATAGGCTCATAGGAGAATTATCACCTGAAAGAAGTTGTTATGATGTTATTCATTATTTAATAGATATTGATTTTGACATTGATAAAAAATATATAAAAGGTTTTGTTGAAATTCGTTCTGTTGCAAAGGATGATTTTTCTATTCTTCAGTTTGATTTAGCTAGAAAAATGATGCTAAATAAAGTTGAGTATCAAGATCAGATACTTAAGACTTCTAGAAAAAAGGATGCAGTATTTGTTGAATTTCCTAATATTAAAGATGGCGAGAACTTTACCTTCCGTATTTATTACGAAGGCAAACCATTAGAAGCTAAAAATCCACCTTGGGACGGTGGTTTTGTTTGGGAGAAGGATAAAAATGGTAGGCCTTTTGTTTCCGTTGCGTGTGAAGGTGATGGCGCAAGTCTTTGGTGGCCTTTAAAAGATCATATAGCTGATGAACCGGATGAAGGAGCAACAATGACTTTTACCGTTCCTAGCGAACTTTACTGCGTAAGCAATGGTCGTTTAATAGATATCTCTAGTAATGAAGATAAAACAAAAAAATCATTTACATGGGCTGTTAATAATCCAATAAATAATTATAATATTTCTGTTCAAATTGGTCATTATGTGTCACTTCAAGATACGATTCGTCATAATGGATTAGTTGATACTCTAAATTATTATGTTTTGGATTATCATAGAGAAGTTGCAACAAATCACTTTAAACAATCAAAGAAAGTAATCCGATTTTTCGAGAAATATTTTAGTGAATTTCAATGGTGGGATGATGGTTATAAACTTGTTGAAGTTTCTTATCTTGGTATGGAACATCAATCTGCCGTAACCTATGGAAACAATTGGAATAACTGGGGCGGAGAGCGAGCATGGACTAGTAAGTATTATGGCATTGTGGATGGCCTTTTGTTTCATGAGACTGCTCATGAATGGTGGGGTAATAGTGTCACTGCGATAGATCCTGCTCATATGTGGATTCATGAAGGAATGGCTGTTTATAGCGAGGCAATGTTTATTGAGGACCAGCTTGGCTATAATGTTATGATTGACTTTTTATTAGATAAACGTGAAGGTATACGTAATAGACGTCCAATCGTAGGGCCATCGCATCAAAATTACTGGGCGTTTGGTGATAGCTATAATAAAGGCGCTTGGGTTCTGCATACGCTTCGTAATATTATAAACAATGATGATCAATGGTTTTCAATATTAAAAGAATTTTCAATTGAGAATGCAAAAAGCCACGTTTCAACTCAAGACTTTTTAAATCATATAATTAAAGTTACAAAAAAAGATTTTCAATCAATATTTAATCAATACTTTTATGACCATAGACCGCCAACCTTTGAATATTATCAATTGGGTAACAAATATTATTACCGATGGTCGAATGTTATCTCAGGTTTTACAATGCCTTTAGACATAGATGTTAATGGTTCTGAAATGAGGTTGTTTCCTACAGAATTATTGCAATCAATAGATATAGCAAAGCATTCAGTTATATATGCTAGAGATTGGGAATCTTATGTAGTCCTTAAAGAGGACTCTAGTATTATTAAAAAACTTAATGGAGAATAGTTGATTACAATGGCATTATCAGATCTGTATGTTATTTTTATTGTATCAATTATTTTAGCGATAAAAGTAAGTATATTTTATTTAGTTAAATCAAAAAACGATAAATAGTAACTCACTTAGTGGCTCTGATGACAACATAACCAAATGGGCTTTGTTCTTTTTTATTTGCAGAATACTGGAGACATTTACAAAGCATATCTAAAAATAATTTAGGATATAAATTAAGTAAATGTTTCTCATTAGCTCGAATCAAGTCTATCCATTTAGGAAGCACGGAAGATACATTAATAGTTATGTCTTCACATGTAATATCTCTAAATCCAGTTCTATTCAAAGTTTTCCCCCACTTTTTAATAGTATAAAACTCTTTTGTTGCTAAACCGTGTTTTGCTATTGATACTTTATAAAAATCGAAAAAGCTTAATAATTCCGGTTTGATAATGATATCAGCAATAGCTATTTGACCATTGCTTTCTAAAGCATCGTAAGCACTCGATGCAAATAGTTGTTTATTTTCAAAATGAAATGCGGATTCGATAGCATAAATGTTTTTAAATTTTCTATCTAAACTTGAAATATTTTGTGCATCACAAAGGGAAAAACTTGCCTTATTATTAAGGTTTTTTGTTTTTGCAAGATTTCTTGCTTTAATAATTTGCGACTCAACAATATTTATTCCAGTAATAGAAATATTATTATTTAATTTTGCTAGGTAGCAAGCAGGAGCACCAGTTCCACATCCCACATCAAGCCAATGACCACTTTTTATAAACGTTTTTGTTACAATGTCGACCATGTTTTCCTGTGTTTTAACTACAGAATCAGGTAAAGAGTTTGTTGTGAAATGATAGCCTAAGTTCAAGAACATATTGTTATCACTCATTGCATGAAAAAGAGGCTCAAGAAGGTGGTAGTACGTTTTAATTTTTTTGTTTGAGCTTGCTCTAAAAACAAAATTGTAAAGTAGGTCTTTTTTAGTAATCATATATTTAAAATACTTGATAAATAGTTAGTGTTCATAATATAAAAGCTGCAGATAAAAACACTGTAAAGAGAATGCCTATATAACCTGCGAAATATAATTTTCTCTCAAAACAAGGCCTAGCTGCTATAACAGGTAGACAAATAAACAATAGTCCTGGTGCAAAAGTCACATAAAATGGATGTGATTCTGATATCATATGTTTTGAAGATAATAATTTGAAAAATACTAAAATAATGGTTGTGTTAAAAAACCATCCTATAAAATTTTGAATTGGTACACCATAATAATTCCCAGGCTTATCCCATCTCCACCTACCTTCACTGACAGCTATTGGATCTAATATTAAATCTAAAATTGTAATAAATATAGATGTCATAATTATAACTTCTAATGAAATGATGCTATTAAATCCCATGTCGAGTATTAGAAAAGAGCAATTTAATGACATATATATTAGGCCTGACCATGCAATGGCTATAAGCAAAGGTACATTGCCAAGCATAGGTCCAGGGCACAGAGATGGTTCGTAGGAGTATTTACCAAAAACATAGCCTTTGTTTGCACCGATTATTTCTAAAAAAAGGCTGGTAGTAAAGCTGATTATGAAAAAGATAACAGTGTTTAAAACACCAAAAAATAATACACTATGAAAAACAAAAAAACTGAAGCCTAGAATGACTTGAATCATCCTTATATTTTCTGCTTTTTTATAATTGGATTCGCTTTCGAGCTTGTCCCCAAAGTAAAGTAAAGATTTTATACCAACACTGTAAATTCTGTAAAGGAACAATATGGATAAGCATAGAGCAAAAAAAAATATTGTGAAATAATTGACCAATTGAATATTATGACTTTTTATAGTTAGTACTTGATTAATGAAAGTAATGATTATCAAAATTTATTTATAATATTTATTTATCTTTTGATAAATTATTCGATTATTTATTCAGGGAAATAATATAGATTCTTGATATCAAGGCAGTTAAAAATATAATGTATTTAGCTGCGTTTTTCATTCTTACTCAAAAAGGAAAAAGCTCTGAAAAATTCAGCAATTAGTAAAATTTTATCTATGAAAATAATAGCTGTTGTTGGTATGAGCCCAAACCCTGAAAGACCAAGTCATTTTGTTTCAAAATATATGATCAATAATGGTTTTAAAATAATTCCAGTAAACCCTGGGCAAAAAGAAATTTTAGGCCTTAGATGCTACCCGGCATTAAAAGATATAAAATACGAAGTTGATATTGTAAACGTTTTTAGAAATTCAGATTATGCTACGCCTATCATTCAAGAAGCTATTTCTATCAAAGCGAAAGCGATTTGGCTCCAAGATGGCATTGTTTCAAGTGAAGGTAAGCAGATGGCTAAAGATAATAACATAACTTATATTGAAAATGATTGCATTTTAAGAAGACATAAGAGATTGTATGAATAATATTTTTTTAAAGGTTCTAGTTATAGTTTTTTGTTTAGCATGTTTTCCTTTTGCTCAAAAAGGATCTAAGTTACCTGAAAGTGTATACTTGAACATATCTTTAGGGATTTTGCAGCCACAAGGTGAGTTTGCAAGTAATGTTACTAATAATGGTTATGGTGTTGACTTTGATGGTGGCTGGTATATTTATAATGGCCCTGTTGGATTAGGCGTTAATATTATTGCAGCTCAATATGGTAATTTTACTCGCCAAATACCATATAGTTACTACTCTAGTTTGGTTACTTTAACCGAGACAACCGAATCAACTATATTTATTGTTAATCCTTATGTTCAACCTACCTTACGAATGGGAGATTTTAGTTTTTACACTAAATTTTTTGCAGGTTATCAAGTTCTTGAAACAAAAACTAAGATACAGAATGATGCGCAAGAGAATAATGAGAATGAAGCTGATGAGCCTGATTATATAGCTCAATCTACGGTGGCGACTGATGGTGCTTTTAATTACGGAGTTGGTCTTGGTATGAGATTTCCGATATTTAGAGGTGGTGAGAATGGACCGCTATTTATTTGTTTAGAAATGAAATGGTCAAAAGGAGGCGAGGCTGAATATCTAAATGCAGGTAAGGATGGAGCTATTGTATTTAGTGACGCTGCTGATGGACCGGTTACAACGACATTTAATCCTGACAAGTCAATGACGGACCTTTTTAATATTTCAATAGGTATTGGGTTCTAATTTTTATAAAAACCCAAGATATAGTTTTTTGAATCAGATATTATGTTAAAAGCAGTTATAATCATTTTATTGATTGATGTTTCTTTTTGTCAAAGTAAATGGATTAAAACTTATGGTTCTGATGAGCTAGATGGAGCAAATCATGTGTTGCCATTAGAGGATGGTTTTCTTCTTACTGGTTTCACAAGTTCCTTTGGAAATGGTGGAAATGATCTTTGGGTTATAAGAACGGATAAAAACAGGGAAAAGGTTTGGGATAAATTCTATGGTGGAATGCATTTAGAGACTGGCCACAAATCGATTAAAACCAAAGATGGTGGATTTATTATTTTAGGACAAACTTATTCTTATGGATCAGGCTCTGGAGATATTTGGGTTTTAAAAATTTCTGATAGTGGTACTATTCTTTGGGATAAGACGTACGGTAATGAAAACCTCGATATAGGCACCGATATATGTGTTTCTAATGATAGCGGATATATGATAGTGGGTACTACACATTCTAAGAAAACTAATAGCCTCGATGCATATGTGATAAAAATTGATTCAGTTGGAAATGTAATTTGGAATCAAGTCTATGGTGGATTATCAGCAGATGGTTTGAATTCTATTTCGAAATTAAATGATGAATATGGATATATGTTATTTGGTTACACTAAGTCCTATATGCTTGACGAAAATAGAAAAAAGAAAAAAGGATTTTTTGGGCGAATATTATCTTCAGTTTTTAAAAAAGAAGCTTCTTCTGAATCATGGCTAATAAATATTGATGAATATGGAGATAGGAATTGGCACACTACCTATGGAGGAAAAAAAGAAGACATTGGAAAGCAAATTAACTCTTTTTCTGATGGCAGTTTCTTACTCTTCAACGAGACTGAATCATTTGGTGCCGGTGGAAAAGATATTTGGTTAATAAAAATTGATAGGAATGGAAAAATAGTATGGGAGAACACCTTAGGAAGTAAAAAAGATGAGTATGCTGGATCAACAAAATTAATATCAGATAAAGAAATACTCATTAGCGGACAAAAGCCATTAAAAAATAAATTATCATTTAGATCTCTTTTTTCTTCAAAATCTAAAAAAAACAAGAATAAAAACGGTAATTTTATTTCCTTCATTACAAAACTGGACCAAAGTGGAAAAATTATTTGGCAGAAAGATGATTTTGAAGATGAAAAAAATCGAGTTCCTTATATTTCAAATATCAAAAATAACATATTAATTGTTGGTCAAAAATCAACTAAGTATAATGGCAATGGTGATGCATGGGTAGCTTTATTGAAAGAAAATGGTGATAAAATTTGGGAAAACAGTTTTGGTGGGAGAGGCGCTGATGGTGGTAATCATTCCATAGGTACATCTGATGGTGGATATATTTCTGTTGGATATACAAATGCTTATGGAAATGGTAAAAATGATGTTTGGATTATTAAAACAGATTTTACGGGAGAAAGAGAATGGAGTCGCGTGTATGGTGGAAAGTTAGATGATTATGGTTGGGGTATAACAGAAAGTATTGATGGTGGCTATGTAATAGCAGGTGAAACCTTTTCATTCGGTAGAGGGCAAAGTGATATTTATCTATTAAAAATTGATTCAACTGGAAATATGGTATGGAATACAACATTTGGAGGCCTTGCAGAGGATGTCGCTTATGCGGTTGTTAATTCTGATGATGGTGGTTTTGTCGTTGCATCGCAAACAAAGTCATATGGTAAGGGCGGAAGCGATGGCATGATTGTTAAGTTCAATTCTGATGGAATCAAGGAGTGGCATAGACTTTTTGGAGGAAAGGGATTAGACTATTTTAAGTCAATAACTATTGATTCTATAAAAGGATATGTTTTAGCAGGTGGAACAAGGTCATTTGATAATGGGGATAGTCAAGGATGGTTATTATCTGTCAACCTAGACGGTTTTCCAAAGTGGGAAAAAACTTATGGTGATAAAGGCGAGGATGCTTTTAATATGATAACTAGAACAAAGGATAACGGTTTTGTAGCGGTTGGATCTAGTGCATCATTTTTCAGTAAAGGAATGAAAGATATTGTAATGATAAAACTTGATTCTTTAGGACAAAAATTATGGATGAACTTATATGGAGGTAAGAAAGACGATATAGCAACTGCTGTAAGTGAGTGCAAAGATGGAGGCTTTATATTAACAGGTGAAACAACTAGCTATGGGAAAGGTAAAAGCGATATCTTTCTACTTAAAACGAACCAATTAGGAAGAGAAAAATGGAAAAAAACTGTTGGCGGTATTGGAGTAGACATTGGTAAATCTGTACAGGAATTATCTAAGGGCGGCTACATAATTTCGGGGACCTCGACTATATCAAATTTATCGTTTGATTCAATTTTAATTAAAACGGATAAAAAAGGTAATGTCTCAAAATAAAAAATATAAAATAAATCATTTTAAATATTCATTTATCAAATCAATTATTACATTCTACTCTATCATTAAACCAAAAAAGTATAAACAAATAAAAATATGAAAAATTATATCCTTATATTATTTTTACTGCTACTCTTTTCTTGCGGTGGAGATTCAAAAAAAGATTCTAATCTAAGCATTAGTAAAGAAACCATTTCCAACAAAGATTCTCAGACTAGTGCCGAAGATGGTGGTTATGGATTTGAAAAAATTTCAAATAGTCTTGGATTTGGTACTTATGCGTGGAGTGAAAAAATTGATAAAACATTTTTTGGAGACCCGAAAGCTGTTAAAGGTGGAACTCTAAATTATATCCATTCATTGTTTCCAAGAACGATGAGAGTCCTTGGTCAAAATTCATCTCAAGTC
>CAJQGZ010000119.1 GCA_905478065.1 uncultured bacterium
TATACCTAAAAAAACCAGTTAAAAAACTTTAACTCAACCGTATTATAATTTTGCCATCTGAAATTATACTAATTGCAGCAGTGACAGTAGATGGCTTTATTGCTAGACATAGTAACGAAATAACAACTTGGACAAAAGACCTTCCTTTATTTAAAAAACAAACAATGGGGTTCCCTGTTATTATGGGTTCAAATACCCACAAGACTCTAATAAATGAACTTAAAGGAAGAGAAGTAATAGTAACTCACAGAGATGATAATCCTAAAAGCATATTAGAAAGTATTTCATCTAAAAAGTGTTTTATTGCTGGTGGCGGGAAAACTTATTCTAGGTTTTACCCCTTTTTGACTGATTTATACATTACACCCCACCCATATGTTTTTGGATCAGGAATATCGTTATTTTCAGATAAAATCAATGAGTCACAATTAATTTTTAAGAAATTAGTTGAGGTATCTAAAAAAAGTGGAATGCTCCAATATCAATACAAAATACAGAAACCATGAAGACAGTATTATTAGTTATTAGTTTTTTTTCTTTTGCTTTTTCTATTGATGTCACATCTGGAGGGAAACTATCTAAAAATCAACAAGGTATAGATATTAAGCATTACGATATTAGGCTTAAAGTTGATAGTAAGCGGAAGATGATATCGGGTTATACAGATATTAAAATGAAAATTATTGATGAAATTAGATTTATTGAACTAGATCTTTTGAAAAGTTATTTCATATCAAAGATAAAAGTTGATGGAGTTGCAACGCCGTTCAAACACCGTGAAAACAAGATATTCATAAAAGCTCAAGATATAAAATTAAACTCAACAATAGTTATTACTGTTGAATATAAAGGTAAACCTCCTGTTGCAGAAAACCCTCCATGGAGTGGAGGCTTTACATGGTCAAAAAGCAAAGATGGTTACCCTTGGGTTGGGGTTTCCTGTCAGGCTAATGGATCATATTTATGGTATCCGTCAAAAGAGCACCCAAGTGATGAGCCGCAAGGCGCTGATATTCACATAACTGTAACCAAGCCCTTATCTGTTGCATCTAATGGACTGCTAAAAAAAGTAACTGACCACAAAAATAAATGGCACACTTGGCATTGGAGCACTGATTATAATATTAATCCTTATAATATTAATTTTACTGTTGGGAGTTTTGATGTTGTTGAAAGAATTATACCATCTTTGGGGAAACCATTAAAAACTCAATTTTATGTTTTAAATGAAAATATAGCTGGCTCTGAAAAATTATTAGATCAAGCTGAGGTTTTTATAGGTTTTTTTACTAGAAATTTTGGACAGTATCCTTGGATAAATGAGAAGTTAGGGATTGTAAACACTCCTTATTGGGGAATGGAACATCAAACAATTATAGCATATGGAAATGAATATAAAGATAACGAAAAAGGATATGATTTTCTATTATTGCATGAAATGGCGCATGAGTGGTGGGGAAATTATTTAAGTGTTAGTGACTGGTCAGATTTTTGGATTCATGAGGGTTTTGCTGTTTACTCTGAGGCGTTGTTTATTGAAGAAAAATATGGGTTTGATGAATATAATTCTTTCTTTAAAAAGAACCTTCTTAAGAAAATTCCGCAATATAAGCCTATTGTCTTAGACAGAAATGCCACCATGAAACAAGTAGCTGGTTTAGACCCTTACTATAAAGGTGCGTTTGTATTACATATGCTTCGGTATTTAATAGGGGATGAAGATTTTTTTAAGGTAATTAAAGATTTTTTACATTCAAAAAAGATGGCTCATGATAATCAGGTATCTACTAGTGATTTTATAGATATTGTCCATAATACTACAGGGGAGAATATTGATTGGTTTTTTGAGGTGTATCTTTATGAAAAAAAATATCCAATTTTAATAAAAAATATTAGTCACGGCTCAAACCATACATTTGTTGAACTATCTTGGAAAAACAAAGGTTTTGCAATGCCGGTAGAGGTTATTTATAAGTCCAACACGGGCTTTACTCAAAAAAAACTTGTCGTTACTGATGAGCCAATTATGATTGCAATTCCTCAGTACAATCAAATCAAAATTGACCCAGATAAAAGAATTCTATTAACACTCGATAAAAAAGAGTAAAGTCTTCTGATATATCAAATGGTGTTTAAATGAGAAATAAAATAATTTTAATAATATTAAGTACTGTACTGATTTTAGCATATTGGTACCTTAGACACCCGTTACCAAAATATGCAGGTCATCATTCTATCAAAGGGCTTAATAAATCAGTAGATATTTTTACAGACACTTATGGTGTCCCTCATATATTTGCTCAAAACGAAGAGGACCTTTTTTATTCAGCAGGGTACTATGCTGCAAGAGACAGACTGTTTCAAATGTCTATTGTTAATTTTTCTGTCAGGGGAGAGCTATCCAGCGCATTAGGAGATGACCTTATTGATAGCGATATATATTTAAGAACATGGAGGATACACGATACAGCAAAAAAATTAGTTAGTGAGCTTGACCCTCAAACAGTTTCTTTGATTAATGCTTTTTGTGCTGGAATAAATTATCGAATTCAAGAAGTTTATAATGATCTTCCTATAGAGTTTAAATTACTTCAAATCAAACCCCCTGTTTGGAACCCCTCTATAGTTACTGGTTATGCAAGAATGATGGCCAGAGAAATGTCATCATCTTGGAAACCAGAAATTGTTTTTGGCGCCATTGAAAATTATTTTGGTAAAGAAAAACTAAAAGAGGTTTATCCATATTATAGTGTTGACCACCCAACAATTGCAGAAACAGGAAAATCAATTGATCATTCGGTATTTTCAAATATTATGGATCAGGAGTTTTTTTTAGAAGAATTATTAGGATATAACTCTTCTGTATCAGGTTCAAATAGCTGGGTTGTATCAGGGTCTAGAACAAAATCAGGTAAGCCACTACTGGCAAATGATCCTCACTTAAAATTCACGCAACCACCAAGGTGGTATGAAATGCATTTAAAGGGTGGCCGGTTTAATGTAAGCGGACTTTGTTTAGCGGGAATTCCTATGCCTATCATTGGTCAAAATGAAAACATCGCTTGGGGCTTAACTAATTCCATGGTAGATGATATGGATTTTTTTATTGAGAAAATCAATCCAGATAATAAAAATCAATATTTATATGATGGTAAATGGAAAGATATGAAAACAGTTGAAGAGACCATCCCATTAAAAAACAATAGAGATACCACAGTTATAGTTCGATTAACACATCACGGCCCAATTATTACAGATGTTCACAGCATTTTAAAATCCGAATCTGCAGCCCTATCTATGGCATGGACAGGAAACTGGCTTACAAAAGAAGTCGATGGTTTATTTGGATTAGCAACTTCAAAAGATTGGGATGATTTTACAGACGCTGTAAAAAATTATGGTGTCCCGGGTCAGAACATTGTTTATGCAGACGTAAATGGTAATATTGGATGGAGGTCGGCTGTTTACATACCGATTAGAAAAGAAGGTTCTAGCCTTATCCCAAGACCAGGTGACAATCCATATTATGACTGGGATGGAAGAGTGCCTTATAAAGAAATGCCATATATATATAATCCAGAATCAGGATATATTGCTACAGCTAACAACAAAGTTATTGATGATTCCTTCCCTTATTACTTTAGTGGATTGTGGGCAGACCCAAGTAGAGCACAACAAATCATAGTGCGCTTAGATACAATGGATAATGCAAGCGTTGATGAGATGAAATCGATTCAGCTTGATTATACTTCTCTGTTTGCTAAAGAGATAGCTCCTTATTTTTATTCAATAGATGTAGAAGAAGAAAACAATAAAATTCAAAAATCCATGAAGATTTTTAAAGAATGGGATTTTGTTGAGGACATAAACTCAACAGGAGCTCTTATTTTTCATTCAGTTTTACGTCAATTAGTTATTGAGATATTTGGAGATGAATTAGATCTTTTAGGAGACAAGTATCTGGATGCATTTACATCAATGAAGTATTTACACAACCGAAGTTTAAGGAAAATGTTAGTAGAAAGAAATTCTTCATGGATAGATGATGTAAAAACAAAAGACGAAGTAGAATCAATTGATGAAATTTTAAAAAGAGCATTTATTAAAGGCGTAAAAGATATCGAAAACTATGCTGGACATAATATGAAAAACTGGGAGTGGGGAAGAGTTCATTACTTAACACATAACCATAAGGTTGGTTCAAAAAAAATCTTAGACTTAATATTTAATTTTAATGTCGGACCGTATCTTTCAGGAGGTTCTGATAAATCACCAAATGCTGGATCTTATTCTTTTAGCAAGCCGTATGCCACTACGGCTGGAGCTTCAATGCGAAGGGTCGTTGATTTTGCAAATCTTAATCAAACACAACAAATTATTCCAACCGGTCAATCTGGATTGCCTAATAGCAAGCACTATAATGATCAAGCAGACCTATATCATAATGGCGATTATAGAACTACTTGGTTTGATGAAAAACACATAAGGGAAAATAAAAACTTTAGGAGATTAACTCTTCTGCCTATGAAATGATTATTACCTCTTTATTATTTCTTTTATTAGTAGTTAGTTATTTTGGTTACTGGAGAGGTAGGGGTTTGGAAGGGTTTTACACTTCGAAGCCAATGATGATTTCTCATCGAGGGGTTACTAAAAAGTTTCCAGAAAACACATTAGAAGCATTTATCGATGCTGAGGAGCTAGGTTTTGAAGGTATCGAACTTGATGTAATAGCTTCTAATGATGGTGTTTTATATTGTTCTCATAATTACCAACTCGATCAAGAAACAAACAGTTCTGGTTATATCCACGTAAAAACATCTCATGAGTTAGACAATATAAAAACCGGGTTTTACTCACATCCAGAGAGCCAAAAAAACATTCCTAGGCTTAGTGATGTTTTTGATAAGGTCTCTAAAAATATAAGATTAAACATAGAAATAAAATTTTCAGGGCTTTTTGACCTATCAACAATTTCATCACTTAGAAAATTTTTAAAACAGAACGCAGTTAATCATAATATTTTAATATCATCATTTAATCCATTAATTGTTTTTTATGCTAGGTGGTTAATTCCTTCAGTAAAAACCGGATATTTAGTTGAGGGTTATAATATGATAAAATGGATTAACTTTTGTCACCCTGATTCTTTGCATTTACGCGCTGATTTTTTGGATAAAGAGATTATAAGCTTATGTAAACAAAAAGAATTAACAATTAACACATGGACTGTTAATTCGATTTCTGGTATTAATTATTGTAAAAATTTAAAAGTGGACGGAATAATTACTGATTTAGAAGTCACTTATAATTAAAATAAAAAAAGGAGCCTAGTGACTCCCTTTTTTATTTATTTGATTTAATTGTTAATCAACCCAAGATGCTTTAAATAATGCGACTGACGGGTCTGCAGTATTTGCTACCAAAACAAATCCATCTTTATAATGAAGACCTTCAGGCTCTCCACTACTTACTCCACCATCTTGTTGTGTGTAGTCATTTAACTCTGAAATAGCTCCAGAATCATAGACAGGGTTTAATGGATCGGTGATGTTATAAACAACAACTGCTCCAGCATCCTGTAATGTAGAAAGCATGAATGACTGATCATCTTTATCTAAAATTAAAATTTCTTCTGGCTCAATTCCCTTCGTAACATTTTCCCATGTCCAGTTACTTGGGAGGTCAGATGCCAGGTTAGCATATGTTTGTGTACTAGGTGCGCCGTTTGGTCCGTCCAGCATTGTAACACATAATTGACCATCAATTTCACCTGCAGTTGCAACATATGTCTGTGCATCATTAACCCATATACCATCTGGCTTATGATTAGCAGAAGTAAACTCCATTTTGTAAACCAATGTATCTGGTGGGCTCAGTATATCAAACCAGCCTATTTCATTAGATTCCTGAAGTGTCATAAATACCGTTCTTCCATCAGGTGCTATTTTGACACCTTCTGGTTCAGCTAGATCACCATTAGACCCAGTGTGGTTGATTACCATATCTTTTACTAATGTTGCGTTTCCAAGTCCACCTGATATATCATAAATAGTTACGCCAGGTCTAGCAATTGAATCACAGCCACCATTAACTCCATCACCGTAGTCATATTCATTTACAACAACAACGTACTGATTATCGACAGAAATATCTACAGCATCTGGATTATATCCTAATTGATAAGGTCCGTACTTTGTTTTAGTTGCGGCTTCAACCAAGTATAACTCACCTTTAGCGCAAGCTCCTTTTGTAACAACACCAGCAATGATGGAATTATCTACACTTACATCGATTGATGATGATTCACCTTCGGGGTCATCAGTTAATGTTACTGATGCGGTACCCATTGTTAGACCGGTACCAGAAATACCAAAAAAGTCTAAAGAGTTTGTTTTTGAGTTAACAATTACACCTTCTGTGCTAGAAACAAACCTCACTAATTCAGGCTGAGAAACATCAGAGTCTCCTGTTGATTTAACATCAATCCTGGTGATGTCAAACGCAACACTTGTCGCTCCCGCTTCATCATCATTGTCTTCACATCCTATTGTAAACATAATTGTGAGAGACAATAACAGTTTAATGTATTTATTCATTTTCTATTATCCTTTCTATAATTAAAAATTCAATTCAAATTGAACAAGTAGTTGATTATCTACCATTTCAGGTTGATACTCCCGCCCTTGTCCATTATTGTATGATTCTGCTTTTTCTTTTGTATCACCAGTCTCTTCTCCAGTTATATAATACTCTAACTTAATTTTTGCATATTCAGTCAGATTATAAACCGCAGCAAGAGTTAACATCGTTCTATCCCAAGTATGAGGATCATCAAGTTGTGCTTCCCAAGTACCGCCAGGTTCAATATTCAATCCTCCGTATCTAGCTAAAATTAGAAGTGGTTTGTTAGATAAATATGAGGGGGTAAATGATTTTCTTGTTTCAACATAAAAGCCATCTCTATCTAAAAAGCCGTCTTTTGAAATAATGTATTCTGCTCTTGTGAAAAAACCAAACATATCTAATTCTGTTCTTACACCGCCCCAATAATGATCTCTGTTAGCATCCTTGGGGAGAACTTGTCCCTGAGCATATCTATAATATGTAAACTGGTCATATAGCAACCTCCAATCATAATCATCATATAACTGGCCTATATATCCCCAGCCAAGAATGTTCACTATGCCGATGTTCAATTGGCTTCTTAAACCAAATTCTGTTGTAACACCGTCCCAGTCTCTAGCTTTTTTTGGCATGTTTCCATAAACTAGCATACGATATGAATCATCTTCAGCTGGAGAATCAAAAGCAAGAGGTCTTTTTAATGCTACCGATCCTCCTAACTTCATATTCATAATATTTAGCTGTTTTTCATAATCTAGGTGATATTGCCTACCTTTCCAAAACGCTGTACCAATAAGTGGGTACCCCTCAACCTCTCTATTTAATGCGATGGCCGGCCTATTGCTTCCAATTTCTAGTTTAGAGCCAGGTTTTTGAAACAATAAATAGCTCTTATCGACATACGCATTATCATCATCAAATCTTAACCCAAATCGAAATGAAATATTCTCAGAATAAAGAATTTTAAAGTTAAGGACGGCTTTATCAATTCGTACGTAAGGGCTACGCGTTTGTATTTTTTGTATGAATTCAGTACTATTTATAGCACCACCTTCTCCCTCGACATCAACAAATTCAAACTCAACTTTTCCCTTAAGATCAATATCGATACCCGAAGGTAGGTTTATTGAAATTTGTTTTGTTGAATCTTGAGAATGAATAAATGAGACAATAACTATTGTTAATGCATATAGTGTTCTTTTCATTAGATACCCAATCTTGTTTAAAAATTGCCTTAATTAGCAATATTGATTGGAAAATGTTATTAAGCCTATGTTAGGATTATGTTAGGAAATTTATTTCCAACTGTTAAATGGACTCTGCTGTAACATGCTATTATAGTATTTTTTTTCGCCAGTTACTTCCTTTAAAACAATATTTGGTTTATTAAATTTTTCTGTTTCGCTTTCTAGCTCGATTTCGCCAATGAGAAGACCTTGATTTGCTCCATGAAATTCATCGAGTTCCCATTTCATGGAATCATATAAATATATATATCTAGTTTTTTCAATTATTGGCTTATGACAAATTTTAAATAAACTGACGGAATCAGTTTTTGACAATTCTGTTTCATATTCATAGCGTGACATTCCACTTGTACTGGTCGGCCCCTTGATTGTTAATGTGTTTTTGGTTCTTGTAGAGCTTATTGACGACCTTACTCTAATAGTGCATTTTTTATCTAATTGCAGATAACCTTGTTTAATTTTTAAAGCAGGTAGGTTTTTAGGGATTTTAGATAATATAAATTTTCGTTCTATCTCTTGCGACATACATTGTATAACGATTGTAAAGTTTGATAAATATTAAAAAATAAATATTGATCACTCCTAATGTAATTCTAATAAAGTGGTTATAATTTTTATTGTGTTAGACTCCAAAAATATAATTGTCGTTGAAGATGATTTAGACATAAGGGAATTAATTTCTTTTAATTTGGCAAACGAAGGGCATCAAGTTTTCGAAGCAAATAACGGAGAGGTTGGGATTGATAAAGCTAGAAATAATAACCCAGATTTGATATTATTAGATCTTATGCTCCCTGGAATTCAAGGTCTCGACGTTTGTAGAATTATAAAATCTAATCAAGAAACAAAGGAAATACCTATTATAATGGTGACTGCTTTGGGGCAGGAGGAAGATATTGTGAAAGGCCTTGAAACAGGCGCTGATGATTACATAACAAAACCCTTCAGTATTAAAGTTCTAATAGCTAGAGTAAACGCGGTTTTAAAGAGATCAATTGAAGTTGGAGAAGATAAAAGTAAAGATATTTTAATTAATGGAATAAATATAAAAACAAGGTCTAGAGAGGTTTGGGTCAACAAAAACCTAATAAACGACCTAACATTTTCCGAATTTCAAATTTTATACTTGCTTGCAGGTCATCCAGGTTGGGTCTTTACCCGTTATCAAATCATTGATAAAATCAGAGGTGATAATTACCCGGTAACAGATCGTTCAGTGGATTTTCAAATTGTGGGTCTTCGGAAAAAACTTGGAGATGCAGGTAAGTTAATAAAAACTGTGCGAGGTGTAGGATACCGGTTTACACCGGATGAGAAATAGACCACTTTATTTACAGTTATTATACTTTGTACTGCCTATCTATATATTAGGGTGGGGGTTTCAATACTATTTTATTGGTCCATTTGTTGAGGAATTTTACCTTGATGAAACGAAAGAGCATCTCACATCTAAAGCATATTTAATTCAATCTGGAATCGGTACAAAGAATGAGAGTGTAAGCTTACAAGATTTTGTAATGAAATCAAGCAAGCTATCAGAAATACGAATAACAATTTTGGACACTAACGGTGTCGTTTTAGCAGACTCAGAAGAAGATCCTGCTCTAATGGAAAATCATAGAACGGTAAATAAGCGAGAGGAAATTGAAGTTGCTATAAAAAAAGGTGTTGGAAGCTCACAAAGGTATAGCACAACGATTAATGAGGATATGTTATATGTAGCGATCTTAGCTAACATTCAAAATTCTTCTTTTATCATTAGAACCTCAGAGTCAATGTTATCATTGAACATGGGCATTAACACAGCGAGACAAAGAATTGTTCTAATCAGTATAATAATATTAATTGTAATAATACCTGCTGTGATTCTTACGTCTAGATTTATCACAAGACCACTATTTGTCATTG
This sequence comes from uncultured bacterium, assembly GCA_905478065.1. Classification (GTDB taxonomy): domain Bacteria; phylum Fidelibacterota; class Marinisomatia; order Marinisomatales; family UBA1611; genus TMED80. The sequence goes on from CAJQGZ010000119.1 coordinate 9,783, forward strand.
GGAAGGCCGCAGAAAAAATATCGAAAGGAGATTTATTGGGGCCTATACCTGACTTTCAAAATAAAATTTTTTCGAATACTAAAGAAATCAATTCAATTAGTACAGCTTTAAACGATATGGCAAAAGAGCTTAACAAAAAAATTAAAACAATTACCAAGGAGAAAAACGAGCAAAAAAACATATTAAATTATATTAACATAATCCAATATTCAATGTCAGAAGGTCTTATTGCTGTAGACCTTAATAATAAAATTTCAGCAATCAATAAAGCAGCTGCGTCCTATTTAGATTTGCATAGAAAAAAAGACATTGGTAAGCCATTTGATAAAAGAATAAAAAATAAAGCGATTAAAAAAACAATAAAGTCAATTTTAAAAAAACATAGACCCCTTACGAAAGAGATTAGAATAGGTCAATTAAAAAAAATGTTTTTTACTGTTAATGGTAAAGTTCTTAAAGATCAAAGGTCAAAACCAGTTGGTTGTCTTATTGTAATGACTGATGTCACAAGATTAAAACAGCTTGAGGCGATGAGGAGAGTGTTTGTTGCAAATGTGAGTCACGAGCTTAAAACGCCAATAACATCGATAGGTGGTTATATTGAAACGGCTCAAGGAGACATACCCCTTAAAACAAAAAACGAATTTTTAGAGAAAGCAATAAGACAAAACAATCGTATGAACTCTATTATAGATGATCTTTTGAGGCTTTCTCGAATTGAAGCTTTAGAAGATGAAGATGCATTTAATCTTTCCATTCAAAATCTTTTACCTATTATTGAAGGAAGCGTAGAAGACATAAGAGAAAATATTAAAAAATATAGCATCAAAATTGATATAAAATGTTCAGAAGATATAAGTGCAAAAGTTGACTCTCAATTGATGCGGGAAGCATTAATTAATTTGGTTGATAACGCAATAAAATATGGTGATGAGAGTTCCACAGTATTATTGTCTGTTAAAGAAAAAACAAAGACTGTTTTTATAGATATTGAAAACAGGGGGAGTATAATACCAGAAAAAGAACGTGATAGAATATTTAATAGGTTTTATAGAATCGATAAATCAAGAAGCAAAAAAACTGGTGGTACTGGTCTTGGTTTAGCAATAGTAAAACATATATCAATAGTACATGGTGGTAATGTTGAAGTTAAAAAAAGCGATGAAACAAGCACGATTTTTAGGTTGACTCTACCATCAAAAAGTAATGCTAATGTTTAGAAAATTTTACAAAAAAATAAAGAGAGCACACATGTTTTTTGTCTTTTTATTCGTAGCTTGCAATTCAACTAAGGACATCGATTATGCAAATGATATAGATCCAATTTCTAGCTCTGGAAATATTAACGCAGTAATTGAAATTCCATCCGGTACACACGATAAATTTGAAGTTTCTAAAGAAACCGGTCAAATAGTACAAGATATTGAGGACGGACTTCCAAGAAAAATAAAGTATATAGGTTATCCTGGAAATTATGGAATGATCCCTAAAACATTGTTATCACCTGAAACTGGAGGCGATGGTGATCCATTAGATGTTATAGTATTAGGTGAACAATTACAAAAAGGCAGTGTTGTTGAAATCAAATTAATTGGAATTCTTAAAATGCTAGATGAGGGCGAAGTGGATGATAAGTTAATTGCCGTAATGGTTAATAATTCAATTTTCTCAGATGTAAATTCTTTTAATGAATTAAAAAAATCATATCAAGGCATAACAGAGATTCTTGAAATATGGTTTACTAACTATAAAGTTTCTAAGAAGATAATTGTTAATGGTCTTGAAGATGAAAAAAAAGCTTTAGAAATATTTAAAAATGCATGTGATCAATATAAGCTTTATGATGGTAAAAATTAATAATTCCGACATAGTAGAATTTATTGGTGCGTTTTTTTTAACGGCTGTTGTTATTGGCTCTGGTATTATGGCTGAAAATTTATCTCCAGGAAATCATGCAGTTTCCTTACTAGGGAATACAATTGCTACTGGCGCTATATTGTTTGTTTTAATAAAGAGTTTTTCATCAATATCTGGAGCGCATTTCAATCCTGTAGTAAGTTTAGTTTTTTTAATTAAAAAGGAATTAACTCTTTCTACTTTTTTAAAATATATAATTTTCCAATTCTTTGGCGCTTTACTTTCAGTACTTGTTGTTCATTATTATTTTGATCAACAATTATTTCAGATATCTACAAATTTTAGAGGTGAAGAAAAATCATTGATCAGTGAAATAGTTGCTACGTTTGGTTTGATGACCACTATATTATTTGTAAGAAAATATAATCCAAAGGATGTTGCTACAGCTGTAGCTCTATTCATTACCGCTGGCTATTGGTTTACTTCTTCAACATCTTTTGCGAA
>CAJQGZ010000120.1 GCA_905478065.1 uncultured bacterium
TATTTAGAATATTGTTACAAAGACAATGTCGACCCGCAAAGTATTGAGGGTTCGTATGCTGGGGCCTTTGGTTTTGGACAATTTATCCCATCAAGTTTCAACAGATATTCAGTAGATTTTGATAATGATGGTGTTAGACGACCCCATGATTGGCCAGATGTTTTAGGAAGTATTGCTAACTACCTTATCAAAAATGGTTATACTTCTGGAAGTGCAAATTATAAGAAAAAAGGAGATATTTGGAAATCTGTTTATGCATATAACCATTCAGAAAATTATGTGATGGCAGTGCTTGGCCTAACCGAAAAAATTAGAGAAAGATCTAGTTATCTTCATTCAAATGTTGAAGATAGATTAAACTATGTTATTGAGAATTTTGATCCATTAGACAATAAATCTGTTAGTGACTTGCAAAAAGTTTTAAATGCGAATGGCTATGATCTAGAAATAGATGGAAGACTTGGTAGAAGCACTTTAGATGCTCTCAGAGAGGCTCAGTTAAATCGAAATTAGTAGCCTAAGCTTAAAACCTTATAGTTAACATAATTATTCTTCCATCTCTTTTGATATCTATTGGAACACTTTGTCCTTTTTTAAAATCTTTTATCCTCTTCATGTATTCATAAATATCTTTCACCGGCTTTTTATCAATAGATTTTATTATATCACCCGATCTAATCCCTGCTTTAGCAGCTGGTCCATTAGGGTCATATATTTTATCAATTTTTAACCCATCAATTGTCCCGCCATAATGTGGTATAATACCTAACTTTATTTTATTGTTATTTCTTTGTGTCTGTTGTTTTTTTGGCCCAGCCAAAGTAAATGATGGTTTTAGATTTTGTCTACTTATATCGATAACTAGGTTGTGAATTACGCTAAGTATTTGTCTCTCTCCTTTTAAATTAATGGATTGCCAATCATCTTCTGGTAAATGATAATTATTATCATAATCACCAGTAAAAAAGAATAGAACCGGAATGTCTTCAGAGTAAAAACTAGCATGATCGCTCGGGCCGTATCCAGCCTGGTCAAATTCGAATTTTAAACCAGAGTCCATAGATAGGCTATCTAATATTTTTTCAAATATTGGTGATGTTCCTACACCGCCAATGACAACTGTTGAATCCTTCATTTTGCCTATCATATCCATATTGATCATTGTAACAATATTACTTTTTTCAACTGTTGGGTTTTGAATGAAATATTTAGACCCTAGCAATCCTTTCTCTTCTGCATCAAACCCGATTAAAAGCACACTTCTTTTGAGTAATTGTCTATTGTTTTGAAGTTTGTGAGCTAACTCAAGTAACCCAGCTGTTCCAGAGGCATTATCATTTGCACCATTGTGTATAGCATTAGTATCCGGCTTAAGTGAGCCGGAACCCGGTCCACCATAACCCAAGTGATCAAAGTGCGCACCTATGACGATATATTCATCACGATATTTATGATTTCTGCTTACAATTTTTCCAATAACGTTTGCTGCCCTTGAATAAATATTTTTCAATTCAACATTAGCTGATATTTTAATGTCTGAGATTTTGAAGGTTTCCGGTTTTAGATTATTATTCATTTTATCTTGAACTGTTTTTCTAGAACGTCCAATAGAATTAAGAATATCATCAGCAACTTCATTGTTTATGTGAATTGCGGGTATACCAGATTTTGAATATCCTGGTATATATTTAAATGGTATTAAAGTTGAATCTTCAACTTGTGATATGAAAACAATACCAACAGCGCCTCGATCTCTCGCTTCTATCATTTTTTTATGAAGATCAGAATGTGGTGCATATACACTATAAGGGTTTTCTCTTTCAGGGTTATGCCTCATAACCATTACCCATTTTCCGTCAACATTCAGATCTTTATAATCATTCCAAACTAAAGAGTCAGTTATTAGATTTATACCATATCCAGCGAAAACTACTTCTGCTGATACACTTGAGTTACCTGAAAACCAGAGGGGAATGTAATCTTCTTCAATATTTAAAGGGCGGTCATTTATTTTTAATGAATTATTTCTTCCAATTTTTACACTATCTAGAATACTGAAAGTCTGCTTAAAGGAAGAACCCTCACCAGCGGGTTGGACACCATAACTTTTTAACTGATTAATCAAGTAAGCAATTACATCTTTAGATTCTCGTGTTCCTGGGTAGCGGCCAGCTCTTTTGTCATCTGATAAGAAACGTATGTGTTTCACAATGTCTTTTTCTGAAATATCTGAGGTTCCATTTAAACCTGGCCCTGTTTGACGAAACCAGAAAAAACAAAGTCCGACAATTATAATTACTAAAATAGTTGATAATAAGCTTTTGTTTTCTGTCATAATAAATTTTTCTTAGCTTAATTTAATACCCTTGAATTTATGTCTATAAAAAACAATAATATTAGTATTAAAGTTCATTCAAACTTTATCCGCGATCGTTCATTGCCTGAAAATTCGATTTTTTTATTTTCATATGACGTTGTTATTAAAAATCATAATCTTTTTGATGTTCAGCTTTTATCAAGGTATTGGCATATCCAAGATGGAAATGGGGAAGTTGAAGAAGTCAGTGGCCCAGGTGTAGTTGGGTTAAAACCAATCATAAAATCGGACGGTATATTTAAATATTCTAGCTTCTGCCCTATTAAAACGCCGTTTGGAGTAATGAAGGGTTCTTATAAAATGAGAAGCAATTCAGAGGAAGTTTTTGAGGCTAAGATAGCAACATTTATTTTACGTGCTAATGAATACGTTAATTAGATTTTTCAGAAAAAGAAGAATTAAAAAAACCAATACAAACCATTTACCATATAGACCTAAAACATGAATTGGTTTCAGGACTTTCCTATAATTTGTCATATCGCCCTCAATGGGTGTTGATTTATCATCAATGGGTTTTGAACTATATTGCCAAAGATTATAGCCAAAAGTTTTTACAATATCTATATGGCTAGTTTCAAAAGATTCACTTGAATATAAATTTTTATATTTTTCTATAGGGAGTATGTAATCACCGGCATCTAAAA
>CAJQGZ010000121.1 GCA_905478065.1 uncultured bacterium
AGACGATGGAAGCTCAATAGCTTTTTTACCATTTTCTCTTTTTAAATTTATAACTGTCAGCTTGGATTGAATATCTTTTGCCCAACTACTCAAAACATCTTTTTCCTGGATATCAGTTTTACTAGGGCTTTTTTCCTGCAGATGCTTATTGTGTATAGACTCAGCATACTTCTTATCCTTGATAGCTTTTTTAATTCTAGTCTCTTGGATTAACTTGATGTCAATCGGCGCAACATCAGAATTAACCGCTTGTTTGTCACTACTTGAATTGTTAACGCTCTTAGCTTCTTCATTTAAATTTGCTTCTGAAGAAAAAGCAATTGTAAACACAATGAAAATAGAACTTAATGTTCGTATAGTAGTTTTCATTATTTCTCCTTATTAATATTATAGACTGCGATGAAATCTAGGTATGTGGTAAAAATTTTGTTTTCAAATATAGAGATGCAATGAAAGCTTATCAAATGATTGATGTCGATTTGTTCAAAAACATTATATTAAAAAAACCTTCAAGCAACATTAAAAATGTTTGGACATATTATAATCAAAGAACTTAATTTCGACCAATGATTCGAAAAACAAACTATAGGTTAAACGCAAATGGCTCCATCACAAAGACAAATTGAAGAAAGAGAAGCAAGAAAACAACGAATTCTTACTGGTGCTCTAGAAGTATTTAAATCAAATGGAATAGAAGGCGCAACCATGGACCATATCGCCCAAAAATCTGGATTTGGCAAAGCCACTCTTTACTATTATTTTAAATCAAAAGAAGATGTTTTCAGCGAAATTTTAGAAGATGGGTGGAAAAATATTTGGGAGTCATTGGAACCTATTGTTGCAGATGTTGGGAGTCCAAGGAACTCTTTTATAAAGCTACTAATTAAGATTGCAGAAAAAGCACAAGAAAGGCCTGGGCTTTTTGAGTTTCTTTTCAACGCGCCAAAGACCATTAAACTAGAAAGCCAGCCATGGAAAGAATATCAACACAGATTATATGGGGTAATACAAGGCTTAATTGAAGATGGCGTTAAAGAAGGGGAATTCCCCAAAATAAATCCTGAACTAATGTTTAAAGCCCTAGGCGGCTTATTTATGGGTCTTGTCTTCATGGGTGATAAAAAAGACCCTGTTTCAGAAAAAGACGTTGAAAAACTTTTAAATCAACTGATAACAGATCCTAATTATTCATCTAATTAATTACTTTCAAGATGAAAAACTGGCTCTTACTCTTTATTTTAACACTTTCACTTGCTCATTCTGAGCTAGTCCTAAGCGGGGTTGTCATTGACAATAAGAGTAAAGACCCTATCCCTCTAGTAAATATTTATGACTCTGTCTCCGAAAGAGGCATTGTCACAGATGACAGTGGACGGTTCTCGATTGAGCTTGACGATCAAAATATAGCAGAACTTATGTTTAGTCACATTGCTTTTGATAATTACTATCAAGTTTTTGATAATAATCAAAATGAGTTAGTTGTCCTGATGAATGAAACGTTGATTCATATGAATGATGTTGTTGTGACTAGCACAAGAAGCGGATATTTGCTTCGTGATGTCCCAATAGCTACAGAAGTGATTGGGAAAAAAGAAATCAGCGAATCTGGCGCAACTACAATTAGCGACCTTTTAGAACAGCGTGCTGGTGTTTCCACTTCTACAAATGTTGATGGCGGAGCCATATTCAATATGCTGGGTTTAGATTCTCGTTACATTTTAATTTTGAAAAATGGTCAACCTATCACAGGCCAGTTCAACAACAGAGTAGACCTAAATCATATTTCAACTAATAATCTAAAAAAAATAGAAATAACAAAAGGTCCCGGATCTGCTATTTACGGTACAGATGCAATGGGTGGCGTTATTAATATTATTACTGAGGATTTAAACGACTCACCCATTATATCCACGAGCTACAGAGCGAGCAGTTTTGGCGGAACACCTAAACAAATCAGTAATGACCCCGTTAATTCTATCCTAAAAAGCAGTATTAGCATTCCATTAAAATATTTCGATTTTTCAACAGACCTGACTTACCAACATTTTTTAAAAGGCCAACAATTTGAATACATCAGCGCTGACCAAATTGATAAAATTAACTTTAACAATGAAGTTAGTTGGAAAGCCACAAACCATTATTTCCGCATCACTCATCAAAAATATAATCAGATTGATGAAGGTGCAACGAGACTGTCAAGTGGATTAATACTTTATACAAACAAAACAAATATTGATCGGAGCCAAATAACAGCTAACCATAAATGGAATGTAAAAGACGATTTTTCTATTGAACAAACAATAAGAAACGCTAATTATGTTCGAGACTATAAAGTAAATAATAGTGATGGCTCTGTATCTACTGAAGATAAAACAGAAGAAAATAATACAGAATATGAATTATTATTCAATCGATCTTTCAACAACATTATATATAATGGAGGGGTCGAGTTCTCAAAACCGGAGTATAGAAGCGATAGGATTACGGGCGGAGTTCAGAAAAAAGATGTTGTTGGTATTTTTAATCAAGTAGCCTGGAATTTTTCGCCAGATATCAATATTATTTCCGGGTTACGATTCGACGCCTATGGCGACACTACTGTATTTAGTCCTAGGTTAGCATTATCTTACAAAGACAATGATACCTGGGTATACCGATTAGCTTATGGTCATGGATTCAGGGCACCATCTTTCATGGAGTCTTTGATTGACTGGCAACATTTACAATTTGGATATACTGTCCAGGGGAATTCAAAACTCAAACCAGAAGTATCAAAAGGTTTTACTTTTGGCGTTGAGTATAGAAACAGAAAAAATTTTCAATTAAGCACACTTATTTATAATAATACGTTTTCAAACTTAATAAAAGACTATGCGATTGAACCTGGCTTACTTAGTTATAGAAATATCGAAAAAGCATATTTCACAGGTATCGAAGTTATTTCAAAGTGGGTTATTAATAATGCGTTTTCATCAAGTCTCACATTTAATTACGTCAAAAACGAAGATGAAGACGGTATCCAAATCCCTAATACTATTCCCCTGTCATTAGGAGGACGGTTATCTTATTCTCCGGGAAATCAAAAAATGATTTATGCATTGAATTTTAAAGGCACAGGAGAATACTATCCTCAAGAATTTAATCCTGCTACAGGTGATTATTTATCATCTGATGAATTGGTCAAGTCATATTTAACCTGTGATATACAGGTCATCTACAAAGCTTCGTCATCATATCAAATTATTTTTGGTTCAAAAAATATTGGAGATCATACAAATCAAGCATATGGTCCCTACATTGGAAGAACCGCTTTTATTGAAATTAAAACAAACTACGAAAGGTAATAAAACAATGAAATATCTAATATTAACCACATCTCTTCTTGGATTCATTTTCATAGGATGTGAGGATAATGATTCAAATACTAATAATGATTCAAGTACGAATGTTATCACCAATGACATCGATGAATTAAATGCATCCGGGTTCTACTATGACTTGTCATCTGGTTCAGAAGTTGACTCATCTTCTGCATGGCATCTCTCTTTTCAAATGATTCCTGTTTCCATGGGGCAGTCTACTTATATGATGCCAAGTTTGATTTTAGGAGGTGTTTATGCTGCTGAATATTTAGACCTGACATTTAGTGAATTAGAGTCTTCGCCAGCTACGTTTATGGCAGATTATTTTCAGGATTCAACAGTGGTACAATATGGCGGGACAAATGAGGTTCTACAGTATGATATGCAAAGCCACACTGTCTCGATTAGTAACCCAGAGAGAGTTTTTGTTTTTTATGAACCGGTAAACCACACAACATACAAAATACAGTTTGTAGAATATGTTGGTGGTGTAATATCATTCAAATATAATAGTCTTTAAAATATATTAATTTTGATTCCATCTCGTAAACAATTTTGCATATAAAAAAGCCCATTTCGTGATAAAAATAGCATATTTCTCAGCAGGTATCCTTTTTACAGGTTTTGGGCTTGTTGGAATTGTTGTCCCCGGTCTTCCTACAACTATATTTATGATTATAGCTGCGGCTTGCTTTTTTCATAGTTCTACAAGGATGTATAACTGGGTAGTCAGGCACCCTCTTTTTGGTGAAAGTGTAATGAGATTTAGAGAAGGAAAGGGAATGCCTAAAAAAGCTAAATACTTTTCAATATCAATGATGTGGTTTTTCATTTCAATTTCTGTAGTCATTTTTCTTTACACCGCGGCTCCTTGGGTGAAAATAATCATAGTAGTATGTGGTATGATTGGTACTTCCTTTATTCTAAAACAACCGACTTTCAACAAATAGATTTCCTCCTTCTAAAAAAATAGATACTTATACTTTTTAGCAGAGTAGAATTAAATTCTATGCCTTTATTAACCTAAATAAACATTTAAAATGAAACTATTTTTTATTTTTGCAACAACAATACTCGTAACTATGCATGCGGTAGTAGGACTGCGTATAATCCCCTATTTAAATCTTAACAACACTCTAAAAATTATTAGTTGGAGTTTCGTTGTTGTTTTAGGCATCCTTCCTATTATACCAATGATTTTAAGATCAAGAGGTTATGAGGAAGAGTTTGTAGATTGGTTTTCTTGGGCTGGTTATATTAGTTTAGGATTTTTTGCGCTAACATTCATGGCAGTCATTACAAAAGATCTTATTTATATACTCTTAGGTTTTGCTGCAAAATACTCAAGCATATTTGGATATACTCCTGAACCTTCTGACCCTCAAAGAAGAGAGTTTATTCAAAAAATGTTAAGCATTGGAATTATCACGACGACAAGTGCTTCTACATTGACGGGGCTTTATAACGCTCGAAAGGGCCCTACTATAATGAAAACAAATGTGCCAATTAATAATTTACACAAAGATATGGAAGGACTTACAATAGCACAAATATCTGATTTGCATGTCGGGCCAACGATTAAAAAAGGTTACGTTGAAAGCGTAGTAAACAAAGTAAATGAGTTAAATCCTGATCTAATCGCTATCACTGGTGATATGGT
>CAJQGZ010000122.1 GCA_905478065.1 uncultured bacterium
TTATTAAACTAATAATAGCTGGTTTTTTTGAAGCAGATAAGAAAACAAAAAACAAAAGGGTCCCAAAAATATAGTATTCTAAAATGTGAAGAAGTTTATCTAAGGTAAAAATATAGGATTTTGGGATACTATTTCCTTCAAATGATGAACCAAAAATCATTAACACTATAAACGAGACAGTTAATAAACCAGTTATTCTTGAATCAGATAGTAATTGTTTCATATTACAGACAAAAATATTATTATAATGATTTTCCATAAATTTAAATTATTTAATAGTGAAAAAAGTTTTGAATGAAAAAATAATTTATTTTTTTATAAAATGTTAAACCATACCTCATTTTTCTAAATTAAAAATAGCAAAAGCAATAGCCTGAGATTCAGTATGAGAGATAGAAACTTTAATATCATTTTCCGTTAAATCTTTAATCTTAACTATTGGAGTGCCCTTATCATCATTTAAAATAAATATATTTAAGAAACCAATTTGCTTAATGCTTTTACTAGAGAGTAAAGATTTGATCACTGCTTCTTTTGCTGCAAATTTTCCCGCAAAATGAATGTATGGATTAGCCTTTGAAAAGCAATAGGATTGTTCCTCTTCTGAAAAAATTTTATTAAGAAATTTTCCTTTATAATTTTCTATAGAATTTTTGATTCGAGCGACATCAACAATATCAATTCCAGGAAAATAATTAGACAATATTATTTGTTCTTTTAATAATAGAAGTAAGTTCAGATATATCTTTTATATCCCAATCAGCACCAGAGTTTTTAGTGCCAAAGGTATCTCCATAAACAGCAAAAGCCGTGCGCATACCAATTTTTTTAGCACCAACAACGTCTCTCTCAGGCCAATCGCCAATCATTAAACTAGATTTTGGTTCAAGATTTAATTTTTTTAAAGCCATTTCGAATGGTACAGATGAAGGTTTCCTCTCTCCTGAATCATCGAATGTAATAACAGCATCAAAAAAGTGATGCAAGTTTAAATAATATATTCTCATCCAAGCTTCACGACTTGGAGCATCTGAAACGACTGCAAGCTTCACCCCTAATTTTGTGAGATCAATTAAAGTTCTGTTAACATTAGGGTAAGCCAATAAGTTGGCTTCTCTCGCTCGCCTGTAAGCGACAATACCAGCAGCAAGATACTTATTATCAACATATCCTATTGATTCCTCTAAAAAAACATCAAAAACTTTTTGATTTTCCCAACCTATCTTCTCATAAAGTGCAATAATGTCATCGAAAGACTTCGACTCATTTATAACCATACCTGCTTCAATCATACCACGAATAGCTGACTTAACAGCTACTTGCTTCATTTTCATAAAATCTAGCAATGTATTATCTAAATCAAAGATAACTCCTTTAATTGGGATATTATTTGAGAGAATCATTTTTGATATTTAGTCGGATTATTTATCTCATCAATTTTTCGCTGAGCAAGTTTTCTCCAATCTCTGTCTTTATTTGCTTCTTCAAAATATTTTAACGCTCTTGTCTTTTTACCACCTTTAACATACAATTCAGCTATTCCCTTTTCATACCAACCACCACCGAATTTTGACTTAAGGTCTATACATTTTTGTGCTGAAATGGATGCTTCTTTAAACCTTTCTGTGGAATTAAGTGATGAAGCATATCTAAACCAAGTGTCATAATTTTTTTCATCATATTCAGTAGACTTTTTAAACTGCTCAGAGGCTTCAACAAATAATTCCTGTTCAGTATAAACGACACCCAACCTTAAATAGGCATCTGAATAAGTGGGGTCAGTTTGAATAGCAGTTAATAATATATTCTTTGCTTCTTCATATTCTTTTCTAATCAATCTTATGTTGCCAAGATTACTATAAGCTTTCGTATAACCAGGGTTTAGCTCAATTGCTTTTTCATATTTTATAATAGCAGAATCTAAATTATTATCTACTTCGTAAGCAGTACCTAACGTAAACCAAGCCTTGTGAAAATCAGGCTTTATCTTAATCGCCTTATTAAAGTATGAAATTGCTTCTTCAGAGTTCCCAATTTTTTTCTCTAAAACACCAAGTTGATAAAAAGCTAAATAAAAGCCTAAATCATACTTAATTGCTTTTTTATAGTAATCAGTCGCTTTATCTAAATCACCTCTTTTGTAAGCCTTATTTCCATTGTTTAATAACTGTTTAGTAACATTATTTAGGCCTTTCCTTGCTTTCATGTGTTCAGGATAAATTTTTAAGGCCTCGCTAAAGTGGTAAGCGGCTCCTTCAATATCTTTCTGTCTAAATTTTGTGAGCCCCATATAAAACTGAGTTTCTGGGAAATAAGGATATTTATCAGCTATTGATTGATATTCCTGCATTGCTATATCAAACTGACCTTGCTGAACATTTCGTTTACCATTTTGTATCTTAGTTCTTATATCATTCAAACCATTCCACCAAGATCTAAATTCTTCGTCCATTTGAACAGCTTTTGTTGCAGAAGCATTTGCTTTATTTAAATCACCTTTTCGAAGAAACAATTCTGAAAACCCTATATGAGCTGGTGCAAAAGAGGGATCTACTTTAAGAGATTCTTTTAATAATGAATCAGCCTTATTTAATTCGCCAGAAGCCATTTTTTGATTTGCTTGGATAAGCAACTGTTCTGGGTCCTGAGCCAAGGCCAAGAATGGTAATACTGATACTAAATATATAAAAACCCTACACATCTTAATTCTTCCTTTTAAAGTTTATAATTATTTGCGAATACGTTTATTGACATTAATCAAAGCTTTTTGAGCTTTAATGTAATCTGGATATAGATCTATTGATTGTTTAAAAAAATTAGCTGCTTCTTCAAATGATTTTTGTTTGTAATTAGCCAAACCTAATAAATACAAAGGTTCAGGGTATTTAGGATATTCTTTTGATAAGCTAGAAAATATTTCAATTGCGCTATTATAGTTTTTTTTATGGACATCCAAGGTGCCTGTCTTGATTTTTGTTCTGATACTATTTATTTCTTCCCACCAGTATCTAAAGTCTTCATCAATCCTTACCGCTAAGTTTGCATGCTCAGTTGCCTTGTTTATATTTGCACGAAATAACCAAATTTTTGAAAAGGAGACATATCCAGGAGCATATGAAGGATCTGTAGATAGAAGTTTATTTAATTTGGCCTCAGCATCATTTATTTCACTTTTTTCAATATGCTGATTAATTTCTATTATTTCTGATTCTATGTTTTGAGAATATAAATTCGTAAAAAATAGAAGGACTAAAAGAAATTGAATAATTGGTTTAAACATTAATTATTGAACATATAATTATAATAAATTTTATAAATATCTACTTTTTCTTGATTTTGGAAACTTGAGTAGATAGTGATTCTAATTTTGAACTAACACCGTTTACACTATTTTCAATTCCATTAATATTACCATTAATAACAGCTATCGCTTTATTTATAGATTCAATAGATGCCTTCAATTCAGTGATATAGATTTCTAAATCGCTATCAATATCATCAACTTTTGTATCAATTTTTTTAATTTTCCTGTTAGCATTATAAAGACTGTCATTAAAAGTATCATTGATGTCCGTTACAGATTTTTTATTTTGTTTCCATAATAGCTCCATAGTACTTACCAATTCATTTTGTGAAACCTTCAAAGAATCATGAAGAGCATCAATCTTTTTGTCGACAGCATTTCCTAGTTCAATGATAGCATTATGGTTTGCATTTATAGATTCTTGATTAAGGCCAATTGACCCTCTGTTCTCTTTAATTGATCTATTCATAAACTCGAATGATTTTTCTACTCTTTGAACTTCACGATATAAATTAGCCACAGAACCAGACATAATATCTATTTGGCTTTTATTATTTATAATTTCATTCGAGACACCATCAATATCATCCATCATATTAGCTGTCGAACCGGAAAGCACATAAGTTTGATTTATATTTTTCGCTAAATTATTCTCAGCGATTGCCAAGCCATTATTAATATTAGAAATAGTATCACCAACTAAGCCAATATTTTGCCTGTTTAATGATATATCAACCTCATGCTCAACAATATCATGTGTGATTTCAAGCAATTGTTTTGTTTTCTCTTGTTCTTTGGTATAAAGCCGCAATAAATCTGCTTCAAATTCTTGTTGTAAAATTTCAACGCCTCTATATATTTGGTATAAATTTTCAATATTACTCTGCAATGAATCTTTCCATGAAACTGTTTTACCTGATAAACTTTCAACATACCTTCTAACAAACTCTATCTGATCAGACATATAGGTTAAATCACCTTTTTTTGCTAAGTCTTCTCTTCCAATAATATCCTCAGGTTTTATTTGAATAAATCCCATATCGGTTTTAAGAAAAATCTTATTAGGCTTTTCGTGAGTAATAGTCCCTTGTATAATAGATCCATCTCTTAAGAACAAGATAGTTGTATTCTGGGAAAACCCCAGAGCAGTTAAACCGATTATAAGCGATACAATGATTTTATTCATTTTTATTATTGAAACCATAAAGATTAGATTTTAAATCTACTCTTAAGTAATGAAAATGGCAAAGAGGAACAAACAGAAAAATTTAATCTAATTTTTAAAAAAATGTGCCGAAAGCCGGACTCGAACCGGCACGAGGTTACCCTCACAGCCCCCTCAAGACTGCGTGTCTACCAGTTCCACCACTTCGGCATAATATTAATAATTATTTTTACTAAGTATTTTACTCTAAATCTAGTACAGGCTGTTTTTCTTCAAGCTGAGTTGAATTTTGCTCAATAGGTATGGGGTTTTCTTCAGCAGCTTTTTTTATTAGGGAGGAGCTACTATCCTCATTCGGCCCGCTCAATGTACTTATTAAAATCGCTAAGCCAATAAATATTGCGGCTAACCATCCGGTGATTTTACTTAAAACATTCCCAGCACCTTGCCCGCCAAGAATTGAGCTAGCAGCCTGGCCTCCAAAAGTCCCGGAAAGACCACCACCCTGGCTAGCTTGCATCAAAACTAACGATACTAACAAAATACTAACAATAGTGTGTACTATAATTAAAAATCCAATCATTTGAAAAAATACTCCTAAATTTTATCAACAATATTAATGATTTCTACAAATTTATCAACATCTAAACTCGCACCACCAATTAGAAAGCCATTAACACCATGAGCATTAATTAACTCATCGGCATTATCCGAATTTACTGAACCGCCATAAATAATTGGAACATTATTACTTTCTGACTCTGAAAAAAGATCTTTTAAAGTAGTTCGTATAAACGAGTGGATTTCGCTAACTTTTTCAACAGAAGCTGTCAAACCTGTTCCAATAGCCCAAACTGGCTCGTAGGCAACTACTATATTATTTAATGAATTTACATTATTCAGTCCTAATTGCAATTGACGATGAACTGTCTCTTTCGCCAACCCATCATTTAATTCATCTATCGTTTCTCCAACGCACAGAATAGGCTTCATCCCGTCAATAAGGACCTTAGTTACTTTTTGACCAATGTCATTATTTTTTTCATGAAAAATCGATCTTCTTTCTGAATGCCCTAAAATAACATATTCAACATTACAATTAAGCAACATAGATGTTGATATTTCTCCAGTAAAAGCACCAGAACCTTCAAAGTGACAGTTTTGTGCTCCTAAATGGAATTTAGTAGAAGTGACCAAGCTACTTAATCCAGTGAATGACGGACATACTATTATATCCACGCTACTTTTAGAATCTAATTTTCCTACCATCTTTTCAGAAAAGATTTTCCCTTCTGACGGCGTTTTATTCATTTTCCAATTACCCGCTACTATAGGATTAATCATACTTATTATATCTCCAATTTATTTATCGCTTTTAATTGATTTCCTGACATTAGTTCTAAAGAGGAGCCACCCCCTGTAGAAACATGCGTGATTTTTTCTTCAAGTTTAAAATGCCTCAATGCAGATGCTGTATCTCCACCACCAGCAATGACAATTGAATCAGTCATTACTAATTGAACTAATTTTTCTGCAATCGATTTAGTACCACTTTCAAAAAACTTATTTTCAAAAACACCCATTGGGCCATTCCATAATACTGTTTTGGCTGAGGTTAATATGTCAGAATATTTTTCTATAGTTTTAGGTCCTATATCTAGCCCCATCATACCATCAGGTATATCACGAACACTAATAACACTTCCATCGGAGGATGCGTTTATATTGTTAGAGCAAACAACATCATTTGGTAGAACTATTTTTTTTCCGCTTTTCCTTGCGGTGTCCAAAATGTTCTTAGCTTGACTTATCATTTTTGATTCAACTAAGGAACTGCCAACATTGTAGCCCATAGCTTTCAAAAATGTGAATGCCATTCCACCTCCAACAATAATCGAATCAGCTTGATGTACATATCTGTCTATTAGTTCTAATTTGGTTGATACCTTTGCACCTCCAAGAATTAAGACAAGAGGTTTTTTAGGTTTATTAATAACGTCTTTTAAATACCTCATTTCTCTTTCAAACAAATATCCTATACCAAAGTTTTTGAAATTATCAACAACACCGTGATTAGACGCATGCGCCCTGTGCGCGGTACCAAAAGCATCGTTAATGTAGAGCCTCCCATGCTTTGAAAGCTTGTTAGCAAATACCAAATCATTCTGGATTTCTTCATTGTAGAATCTCAAATTTTCAAGTAAATGAACTTCGCCGGGTTTTAAAGACAATGAAGTGTCTATTGCATCTTGAGAAATACAGTCTTTAGAAAATTTTATTGGCAGTTCAAGTAATGATGCCAGGTGCTCACCAATCGGGATTAAGCTTAAGTCGTCGCTGTGAGTTCCTTCTGGTCTTCCTAAATGCGACATTATTACAACCGAAGCGCCTTCTTTCAAACAATAATTAATTGTAGGTAGACATGCTCTAATTCTAAAGTCATCTTGGATGATACCATTTATAGTTGGAACATTTAAATCCAACCTGACTAGAATAGTTTGTCCTTTTATATCAAAAGACTTTAGAGGTCTTAGCATCCTTAAGTAGTATTAATTTAGAGTTTAACTTGGCTAGAAAGTATTATAATATTGTATATGTTAATTAACTTAGGCTTTATTTTAGTTAATTAAATCACTACAAAACAATGCATAAGGTTTAAAATGAAATTAAACATACAAAAACTAAAATCATTCGGCTTTTGAAAAATAAATCTTTCAATATTAATCATAGCGATAATTTCAATGAGCTGATGATACATAGAGTTCATGAGATCCTATTAGTCGCTAGCCCGTATGATGCTTTTATACTTGAAGAGGATGGAGGATTGACTGAACAAATTATGACAGAATACATCGGGATGAATTTTAATTATGCTCCTAGAGTAACTAGGTCCTCTACGGCGGCTTCAGCAATGAACGATTTATCAAAAAATAATTTTGATTTAGTAATTGTTATGCTAAGAATTGAAGATACTGATCCAATTTCACTTGGCAAGTCCATAAAAAAGAAATATCCAAATATGCCAGTAATCTTACTAGCTTTTGATGAAACAGAAATAAAACAATTTACTCCACGAATTTCACCGAGCTCAATTAATAGAATCTTTATATGGTCAGGTGACGCTTCCGTTTTTCCAGCAATCATTAAATATGTTGAAGATAGAAAAAATGCTGAAAAAGATATTATCCAAGGTAATGTGCGCGCAATAATTCTTATTGAAGACTCTCCTCGGATGTATTCAATACTGCTTCCGCTTATTTATCGAGAGATAGTATCTCTTACAAAAACCCTTATGAAGAAAACTTTTAGCTCTACTTATAAATCAATGCACCTGCGAGGTAGAATCAAAGTGTTACTAACACCAAATTTTGAAACTGCTGAAAAGTTTTCTACTAAATATGGAGATAATATTGTTGGAATAATATCTGATGTTAAATTTTTAAATAATGGCAAAAAAGATTCAAAAGCTGGAACTAAATTTGCAAAATCTATCAGAGAAAAGCATCCGTCCATGCCGATAATGTTACAATCAACAGATAGTTCTAATAGAAAATTAGCGGAAGAATTAGGAACTGATTTTTTACATAAAGAATCTAACACACTCTTGAATGATTTAAGAAATTTCATGCTAATCAATTTTGGATTTGGTGATTTTATTTTTAAGGATAATCAGGGCAATGAATTACTAAAAGCAACGAATATTGAAGACCTAATTGAAGGCATAAAAACAGTGCCAATAGAATCCATTATTTTGCATGGTAAAAGCAATCACTTTTCAAATTGGGTTGCTGCTAGATCTAATTTTGATTTAGCAACAAAACTTAGAAGAATAAATGTTCAAAAATTTTCTAAAAAAGAAGATATAAGAGCTATGATTATTAAAGAAATCAATAATTTGAAGGAACAGCATAAGTTTGGTGAAGTATCTGATTTTTCTCCTAAAAATGGTAAAAGTTCTAGGTTTTATAAAATGTGCGGAGGTTCCTTAGGTGGTAAGGCAAGAGGATTAGCATTTGCAAAAGATATGATAATTCAGTCAGGGATAAATAATAAATACAAAAACATAAATGTAAAAATTCCAAAGACGGCAATAATCGGTACAGAAGAATTTGATCGTTTTATGAAAGATAATAAACTTTGGGATAATGCCTTAAAAGCTAATAATGATCAAGATATTGAGACATTGTTTATGAAGAGTCGGTTGTCGATGGAGCTCACACTTAAGGTAGAAGCATTTTTAAAATATTGTGATTATCCTTTAGCCGTCAGGTCCTCTAGCTTACTAGAAGACTCACAATATCAACCTCTGTCGGGGGCGTATTCAACATTTATGTTACCAAATAACCAAACGTTATTTAAAGATCGTATAAATCAATTAATTAATGCTATAAAATTAGTTTTCGCATCAATATTTTATAATGAATCAAAATCATATTTTGCAAATAGTGCCCATCGAACAGAAGAAGAAAAAATGGCAGTGATTTTAATGGAAATTGCTGGGCAAGAATACGATGCCGGAAGATTTTACCCAACATTTAGTGGCGTATTAAAAAGTATAAACTTTTATCCCGTTTCATATATGAAGAGAGATGAAGGAGTATGCTATTTAGCGCTTGGTTTTGGCAAAACTATTGTAGACGGTGGAAAATGCCTTGGCATCTCTCCTAGATACCCTGCCATCAAACCTCAGTTTTCAACAATAAAATCAACCTTAGCAAATTCCCAATCAAGTTTTTATTCACTCGAAATGGAAGGTGCTAATTTCAAATTAAAAAATGACTTAAAACTTCTTAACCTTTCAAAAGCTGAAATAGACAAGTCATTAGAATGGCTAGGAGGAGTCATTACTTTAGATGATAACATTCTAAGAAATTCTCTATCTTATGAAGGAACAAGGGTAGTTAATTTTTCTCCAATTCTTGATTGGAAGATTATACCCTTATGTGAAATACTAAATGAATTACTTGTACTTGGAAAACAAGCTCTCGGATGCCCTGTTGAAATAGAGTTTGCTGTAAATATGAAGAAAAATGAACCATCTGAATTTTACTTATTACAAATAAAACCCATGCTAATATCAACAAATAAGACTATCTCAGAAAAAACCTTTAGAAAAAGAGATATTTTCGCATCTAGTCAAATAACATTAGGAAATGGTTCGACTAACCAAATAAAGGATTTATTATACTTATCTCCAGATAGGTACGATCCTTCAAAATCGTTTGATATTGCTAAAGAAATAGAATTTTTTAATAATAAAATGGGTAGAAACAGACCCTATATTCTTGTTGGCCCTGGTAGGTGGGGTTCTTCAGACCCATGGTTGGGTGTACCAATAAATTGGCAACAAATATCAAATACAAAAATGATTATAGAGCTAGGACATCAAGATTTTCCAGTTGACCCATCATTCGGTAGTCATTTTTTCCAAAATATTATTAGCCTTCATATTGGTTATTTAACTATTGACCACAAAAGCAAAAATGATTTTTTAAATTCAAAATGGCTAGAAAAAAATCATCCTAAAGAAGAGAAAAATCATATCAGCTGGTATCAATTTAAAGAGCCATTCAGCTCTATTATAGATGGACTATCTGGAACAGGAAAGGTAATTATTCCTAAACCCGAGACAGTAGAGAAAATGGACGAAGAAGATTCCTCTGGAATCTAGAAATTTAGACTACCCCCTGATCAATCATTGCATCAGCAACTTTTATAAATCCCGCAATGTTGGCACCTTTAACATAATCCACATGGCTATTATTTTCTCCATTCTCAACACATGAAGTATGAATACTCTTCATAATACCAAGTAGTTTTTGATCTACTTCATCCCTACCCCATTTTATACGCATACTATTTTGACTCATTTCTAATCCAGATACAGCTACGCCACCAGCATTTGCAGCTTTTCCAGGGCCAAACAGTATATTTGATTCCTGGAATATATTTACAGCATCAGGATTAGATGGCATATTTGCACCTTCGCTTAATGCGATTAGACCGTTACTTATTAATTCTTTGGCCTCTTTGCCATCTATTTCATTTTGAGTTGCACAGGGTAAGGCAACCTCACATTTGATACTCCAGGGACGATTTCCTTCATAATATTTACAACCAAACTCATCAGCATATTCTTTGATTCTACCTCTTTTATTATTTTTTAAATCTATAACCCAATTTAATTTTTCTTCATTCAACCCATCCTGGTCAAAAATAAAACCTGAAGAGTCTGATAATGTGACTACTTTCCCACCAAGTTCCATTACTTTTTCAGTCGCATATTGCGCAACATTTCCTGAGCCAGATACGACTACGGTTTTGCCTTCAATTGTTTTATTACAGTTTTTTAGCATTTCTTCAACAAAATAAACACATCCATAACCAGTAGCTTCCGGTCTAATTAGACTACCTCCCCAATTGAGACCTTTGCCTGTTAATACGCCAGAGAACTCGTTTCTAATTCTTTTATACTGCCCGAACATATAACCTATCTCTCTTCCGCCCACACCTATGTCGCCTGCAGGAACGTCTGTATTTGGACCAATATGTTTTGAAAGTTCAGTCATAAAACTTTGACAAAAGCTCATGACTTCATTATCTGATTTCCCCTTAGGGTCAAAATCAGAACCTCCTTTGCCTCCACCCATGGGTAGGGTTGTAAGACTATTTTTAAAAACTTGCTCAAATCCTAAAAATTTTAATATACTGAGATTTACAGATGGGTGAAAACGGAGTCCACCTTTATATGGCCCTATCGCTGAATTAAATTCAACTCTATATCCACGATTAACATTCACTGACCCTCTATCATCTCTCCAGGGAACTCTAAAGGTTATAACTCTTTCAGGTTCTATTAACCTATCTAAAACGCCTGAATGTAAATAATTTTTATTTGAATCTAAAAAACCCCATAGTGATTCTATAACCTCATGAACGGCCTGATGAAATTCTAACTCATTTGGATCTTTATGTTTTACTTTATCCATAAAATTTTCAATTGATGAATACATATTATTACTCCTGTTTTCCTAAAATATTATAAAATATACTATGTATTTATGGCTTCAAATAATCAATTTTTTTGTTTTTCTATCATTAGTTTTTTTAATTATAGATAATTAATTTAATAGACAATACTTAGTGCTTTAATGGCGGAGTAGCTCAGTTGGTTAGAGCATCGGAATCATAATCCGGGTGTCGGGGGTTCGAATCCCTCCTCCGCTACATTAACAATCTTACTAAAAACTATGATAAAACTATTCGCCCTTTTTTTCAGTCTAGTAAAAGCAAATATTATAACAATTCTTTTAGTATCCTCTATTTACGCACAAAGCAAATTGACAATTTTTGGTGGGGTTAATTCTTCAAAAATTCAATACAATGATAATACCATTAATAATCGTATTAATATAAGCTCCCGAAATGGATTTAACATTGGCTTTGAATATCCAATCAGTCGATTTATTGCTGGCGTTAGTTACCTTCAAAGAGGTTCTAAATTAGAGGACAATACACTACTTAATATTGGTGGTGTAGATTACAAAATTAATATTGACGGCTATGAGGTTTTTAATTACTTATCTACTCATATTTACTACCCAATATCACACAGTAGTAAAATTAACTCTTT
Organism: uncultured bacterium; assembly: GCA_905478065.1. Lineage (GTDB taxonomy): Bacteria > Fidelibacterota > Marinisomatia > Marinisomatales > UBA1611 > TMED80. Next base: position 12,103 of record CAJQGZ010000122.1, read on the forward strand.
TATGGGTTTACAATTTGGTAGCTCCCTTGGAGGAATTTCACTTACAAAGTTAAAGTTTACAGATTATAACAGCAGCCAGTCAGATGAACTTAAGCTTAAGCCTAAAGATTTTGATGTAGATGTTGGTCTCCACATTGGCGCAGAATATATGCTAAATAATAATTTTGGATTCAGAGCCTCTTGCTTTTTAGGGATGGCAGATGTGAAAAAAACATTGATAGATTCTCTTAATTATAAAAATAACACTTTCAATATATCAGCTTTATATAAAGTAAAAAGGACAAAAAAAAGGACTGGTGATAATAAAAAGATTCGACAGATTGATACAAATTCCAAACTACTTTTGCCCGAGAATGCCATTAAACTTCAACTAGAAAAAAGATTCGGTTCAACAATTAGTCAGCAATCTAGACTTACCCTAGGGTATGGTATCAAAGACTTTTTAACTATTGAAATTTCAAAAACCAATTTTTTAAACACATCTGATTTTTCTTTTAGAACAAATTATTTAAACAGATTAATTAAAAATTTAAATTATCCGATAAATATTATTTATGAATCCATAATAAGCACGCATCCTGGCAAACCTGTAATTTTTGATGACTACGATAAACTCAGTTTTTTAAATCAAATTATTTTTGAATATAAACTCAAACAAAACATAATATTTTCATTAGCTCCTACTTTCATTCATATAAATCTAGTTGATACAAAATTAAAGCCTAAAGGCTACCCCTGGGATGTTTGGTTTGCCCAATCAGGGTTGCATTGGTTTTATAAAAATAATGTTCAGTTTTATGCTAAATTATCGAACCAAATCACACAAAATGAAATTTCATCTGGAGTTAAAACTGGCTTTAAAACGGGAATTCAGTATTCTATCAATTCAATAGAAATTGATTTATCTGTTTCAAATTTATATCATCTAAATAGAACAGCACTTGCAGAGGATATTGGTATTTTAGATAATGATCAAAAATTACGATTTGGTTTCCAAGTGAATAAAATATTTAAATAAATAGTATGATGTTAAAAATTCAAATAATCAAACTAAGTTTATTAATACTCGCTACAACGTTCTTGCATTCTTGTAAATGGCGTGTTGAAGATAAACCAGGTTACTGAGTAATAACTTTCCCCCAGGATGGGGCGACATGCAACGAAATTGTAACATTAGGTATTGATGCTAGCGACCCAGATGGTATATGTGGCGTTGAAATCAATATTAATGATCTCAAAATAGATATACCATTAAGCGAGATATTAGGAAATATCAACAATGAGCCAGTTAAAATAAGCTTGAATACAAATGAGCTTCCTGACGGACCAGTCTCGTTATCAGTAAGCATTTGTGATTGTGATGATAATTGTACTGAGAGTCCCCCTATAGACTATACCATTGATAATACTTTATCTGTTCCAGATACAATTGAAATTGAATCTGTAGTTTTTAATAATGCAGGTTTTGATATTTCTTGGGAAGAATCAAATGCTACAGATTTTTATCAATATGACCTTTATCATTCAACATTAGAAAACGAAAATAACTATTCACTTATCTTTAGTTCCAACGATGTAAAAAGTATAACTTATTTTTTAGAAGATGTAAATCCTTTGATTCTAAACTATTTTCATATAACTGTTTCAGACTCATTTAATTATACCTCAAAAAGTAATGTTTTCATATCTTCTTTAGATCCAAAGCCATTACCAATCAATATCACATCAATAACATATGATGAAGCATTTATGCATGTATCTTGGAATGAATCACCGGATTCAGATTTTTTAAAATATGAATTATATTCTGCTATTAATGATACCTCAAATAATACTCTTATTGATAGTGTCATGATTAAATCTGAAGCTAGTTATTCTATCGATGACTTTGATCCACATGTAAGTAATTATTTTAGAATAATCGTTTATGACACTCTAAATCAGAGTACGAAAGGCGGTTTTATGTCAAATACTGTTAGACCTGCACCACAAGCAGTTTCATTGGACTCGATCGACTCTTTTAGTAATGAGCTCAAAATAAAATGGTCAGGTTATCAATCATCAGATTTTAAGAGCTATAAACTTTACAGGTCTCTAGATGCTAGCATGAGTGATAAAGTAGATATTTACACTTCGTATAGTAGTCAAGATACAAGCTATTTCTCTATTGAAAATGATTATGAGACAACCTATTACTTTGTTGTTTCGATAGTTGATGATTGGGGATATGAGGTATTTAGCAATATGCAATCAGCTACACCAAAATACTTTACATTTTTACAAAGTTATGGTTCTGATGCTGAACCAATTGCAGGCTTCTACGGCATCCAAACAACTACTGAAGATTATAGAATCATTGCAAAGAATAATAGTGATGTCATTTTGACAAGTGTTAACAGGTATGGAATTGTAACCTCATCTTCCTCTTATAATTATAGCCAAGACGAGACACCTGTAAAATTAATTGAGACACAAGATAATAATGGATATGTTTTTGTATCAAATATTGTTAACAACAATCAAGATAGTGATATAAGAATAACAAAGACCATGCAAGATGGTACTCAACTATGGAATTCAATCATTGGGTATGATTCAGCTGGAGAGAATGTTGCGTATGGTCTTGATAGAGTTGATGACATAATATTGTCATCTGAAAATGGTTATATTATCATTGGGCAATATCATGCACAACATCCTGATATATTAATTTTAGAAATTAATGAATTAGGTAATATCGACAATCAGTATAGTATTTCAATGGCTCCATCTTCACAAAGAACTATAGAAAGTGGAAAATCTATAATTGAAGTAGACAATGGTTATATAATTCTTGCATCATTAGCTCAATCCTCTTCTTTGGCTCCATCAAATATTTTGTTATCACAATTCGACACCAATATTTCTAGCAATGGTGATACGGTATGGACAAAAACTTGGAATTTGGACACATATGATTATCCAAAAAGATTAATTCATTCATCTGATGGCAGCTATACTATTTGTGGATATTCGTCTGAAAATAATAACCAAGAAAATGGTAATTCTTGGATAATTAATACAAACACTAATGGTGAACAAAACTTTTTAACATTAATACCTGGCGATAATTTTGCATTAGATATGATTGAAAATCACATGGGTAATTATATTATTGTTGGTAAAAGTCTAGACAACAATAATTATCAAGGTTGGTTGGCTTGTTATGATGCTCAGGGTAATCAAATTTGGGAAAAACTGTATGGTGATGAAAGCATAGACACCTTTAAAAGTATTAATCAAACAAAAGATAACGGTTATATAGTTACTGGGGAAACTATCTTCAATGGAATAAGTAAAATCTTACATTTAAAAACAGACCCTAATGGGGATATTCAGTAATATGTTATATTTTCTTTGAAAAATTATTTATGTAAGCACGAAGCACCAATTATGCCTGCCTCACCATCTGGTAATTTAGATAAAAGTATTTTTATATTATTTTTTTGAAAGCCTAATAGATTAGCATCCATTGACTGTTTTGCAAATTTAAGTATTCGATGTTTTGCATTACTTAAACCTCCATAAAATATAAATGCTTCCGGAGAAAGAATTGTGGAAGCTTGAGCAAGGCCTTGGCCAAGTATATCACCCGTAAACTCATAGATTTCTTGAATTATACTTTCTCCAACATCAAATAATTCATCCATCTTTTTTCCGTCAAAATTATTATCTTTCAGATTTAATAATGTTTTATCGTTTGGAAAACGAGATAAATAGTCATCAATCGTGTATTTTAACCCCTTTGCAGAAACATACATTTCCAAACATCCTTGCCTTCCACATTCACAAATACGACCTTTTGGGTCAATTATAATATGACCTAATTCCCCAGCAAAACCATCATGACCATAAAACACCTTACCGTCAATAATTAATCCGCTACCTAAACCAGTACCAAGAGTAATAACTACAGCATTACTCATTTCTTTTGCAACTCCAAAAGATTTTTCTCCCATCGCTGCAGCATTTGCATCATTTGTAATCTTTACAGGGATATCTTGATATTTTTTTACAAACTTAACTAAATCTAAATTTTGCCATTCCTGACCTAGGTTTGGTGGATCTTTAACCATACCTGTGAAATAGTTACCATTAGGAACACCAATACCTATGTCTTTAAAAAGATATCTATTATTAAGTTCTTTTTTCCATACCTTATTTTTTTCAAAAATTTTATCAAATAATTGACCGGGATCTTCACTCGATCTAGTTAATATTGAATCTTTCTTTAATATTAGACCATCGTTTGATATAGCACCAAACACGGTGTTTGTACCTCCAATATCAATACCAAGTGAATAGTAACTGCTTTTCAAAATTATAAATTAAATGAAGAAATACAATTAAGCTTAAAAAGATTTACTGAGATAAAATTATGCAAATATTAATCAGTGACTCCTTGACGAATCTCTAAATCTACTATTGGAGCTTGATTAGGTTCCCTCTCAATCTTAACTGTCTTAGTAATAACTGTAGCCAAACCATAATTATCGGAAACAGTTAATTCAAAAGTGTACTCTCCAGGCGTGCCTTCAAATGATACAATACCTGAACTAGAATTTGGTCTTAATCGAATTTTATTACCACTCAGCTGTTTCCACCCATACCTTATACGATCACCTTGATCAGGATCAAAAGAGCTAGTGGCATCAAGAATCATTGGGTATGTATTTGTTTCAGGTTTACCATCATGAGGAATTTGTACTTTAAATTTTGTTTTTTCCTCTTTTTCAATTCCTTCTAATTCTTGCAATTGATCTTGTTTTTGTTGCTGCTGAGCAAGTTTTAATTTAATTCTATTCTTGTACACTTTTTCTCTCATTTGGCGTTCATACTCTCTCCAACCAAATAAGCCACAGCCTACTAAAACAATGAGAAATATAGCAAATCCTCTATTCATCTACATAAATATATAAATTTTAGAATATACTTGTCCACATATCTTATATGTAATGAAACCATTTTATCTTAAATCTATTAAGACTCTTTTTAAATCTGACCCAATAAATTCGGAGTTTTGTAAAAAGCCTTCATTGAGTTTTTCTGAATAATCAGGTATTTTTCTAAATAAATATTCTGCGAGTTCTCCTAGTTCAAGAATATTATCTTCTCCCATAGCATCGCCTTTTAGCCCTTTAAATAAAAAATACGAAAAGATACTATGTTTCATATCATCACTTTCTTGAGAATTTTCTCCTGGAGATGAAGATAATAAGACAGATATTTTTTTTGATAATTCTGGGTATTGATAATTTTTCAATGCTTCCACATAGTTGATATATTTAACGTCTAAGTACACCGTAATAGATTTTATGTTTTGCAAAACCGATAACAAAGATAAACTATTTAATAATTCTTCAATACTTACGTAAGAAAATGGATCAATTTTTTTACCATCTTGCGGAATTATATAAGGTTTACTATTTAACCAAATTCCTAATCCAGAATAAAAAATACTAATATCCACAAAATCAACATCTGAATATTTACTTGAAGATATCACTCTATTACGTATTACGCCCTGATGTGGGTCAAATACCTTGTTAAAGTCACTCTTAGATGGCCCTTTCTCCATTTGCCATGTTTTTGATGGATAAAGCTGATAATCATCCATCCCAAATAAATTTTGCATATACAGCCTAAAAATTTCACCATCTCGTCCAGAATATTTTGCTATGTTTAAATCGATATCTTCATAATCATCAATTGTTAATATGATGGCCATATTATTAACATTTCTTTTCCCAATTGGAATATTTTTTTCTACATCTACCTCACCAACTTTTATTGGGTATGGATTACTATTTACAGCACCAATTTCCTGGCTAATTAAACTCTCCTTTGATCTATAATGATTCATTAGCTCTAAATCAACTTGATGAACGATTTCATTATCTAGGTAATCTACTGTTTTAAACTTTATGGCGAACTGGTCTTTTTCACTTTTTACACTTATATCTAAGTCTTGATAATCTCCAGGTTTCAATTTTTTGATTTGAATTAATCCGGTGAAATCTTCTGTTGAGAAAGTATGGTTCTCGATAAGGATAAAATCAACTTTTTCTGTAAGCCCTAAACCTACATTTTGGATTCTAAGTGTAAGATTGACAATTTCATTTTTTGGAATATAGTTAGTACCAAAACTATTTTCAATCGAATAGTCCGCTAGAATTATATTCGGTTGCTCAACCGCTTTTGTATTAATAATAAATTCAAATGGTTTATCATTTTTAAAACCATTTTCATCTAAAGCTATTATTTGGAATTTTAGATCACCCGATTTTACTTTTAAATCAGCCTTTACAATAAAATCAATATATTTAGCTTGATCGATATTTATTGCCTCAATCAATTTTAAAGAGTCATATTGTAGAAAACTATTTTCAGATGAATGGTTTTCAATTTTTACTTCTATATTTTTTGACGGACTGCCTCCTTCATTTATAATAGCAAATCTTAATTTCCCACTTTCTTCAGCTTCTAGAATACTGTTTTGAGAATCATCAATGAGCTTGACATTCTTTATTTTTAAGAGTGGTGGATTATTTGTTGTGCCACAAACGATTTTTGAAAAACCACTCTTATCACCTTCAGAGTCATATCCTTGAACAACATAGCAATGATCTTCATTGTATCCTAGATTATTATCCAAGAAAGAAGTGTTTTTTGTTTTATTGAGATATAAAGTAGAATCTTTTCCAATGCTTTTGAATATCAAATATTCAAATGCGCCTTGAACTCCTGTCCAGCTCAAACGATTAGATTTAATACCACCTAATACGTTTAAACTACTTGGTGATTTTAAATTTAATTTCGAGCAATGTTTACCGGAAAATCCGCTCTCAACATTGTATTTATCAATGCTCGTTATTTGATAACAATGTGTTTCCCCGGGATAACAATTATCTTCGTAAGAATTCTCAATTATATTACCAATTAATCCACCATCTCTATATAAGTTATAACTTACTGCTAGTTCTACTTCATTCCAGATTAGCTTAATGGAAGTTTGCTGAATAATAGATGATAATGCTGGTGGCTCAACATAAGCTCTGGTTGTTATTTCAAATGGAGCAGATGTAAGCCCTTCAACTCCAATCGAACTTAAAGAGGTAATAGAGTAAAAATATTTTCTAGAATATTCCAAATCACTATCATTAAAAATCTCTAA
>CAJQGZ010000123.1 GCA_905478065.1 uncultured bacterium
TTTTTTTCAAATAAAATTACAGCAGGTATAATTTCAAAAGGAGGGTTAGCCAACCTAAATATTTTTGAGATAGAAAAGTTTTTATCTTGTATGAAAGGGAAGGGAAATTTCATTTTTTTTGCGAATGCCTTTATTCCCTTTAAAGGCCCTGGAGCTAGAACAAGAAATGTTAAATTACATTTTTCAAAGTCTAATACTTTTGTTTTAATTCTTTCTAGCTGTTCAATGCAGATAGGGCAGGTAATAGATTTGATTGTAATTAAACAAACAATCTTATCTTTAGATAAGATTGAAAATGATAGTTTATCTCCGTTTATATCCGAAATATTTTTGGGGAATCTAGTTTCAGAGGCATTAAGATTGGCAGTTAATAGGACTGATAAAAAAAATATCGAAATTTTAGCTTGTTTTAAATCTAATACTTTCATTCAAGCTTGAGAAAAAAAGCTATCAAACTCACCTATTACATAATCAATGTTTTCTTTACTTATACCAGAATGCGTTACAAGCCTAAACCAATTAGGACCCAATTCAAAAAATCGTATGTTTTTTTTACCCATAGTCTCTAAAAGTAATTCACTATTTACTTTTGGATGATCAAGTTTGAAGTATATAATATTTGTATTTATCTTTTCTGTTTCAATAATAATGCCATCGATTTTAGCTATCCCGCCTGCAAGAGCTTTTGCATTCAGATGATCTTCAATGATTTTTTCAGACATAATATCAATAGCAACAATACCAGCTGCAGCTAATATCCCAGCTTGTCTCATGCCGCCTCCAAGAGCTTTACGATTAAATCGAGCTCTATGAATAAAATTTTTATCCCCACAAAGTAATGAACCAGAGGGCGCAGATAATCCTTTAGAAAGACAAAAAGATACAGTATCAACATTTTTCGTTAAGTCTGCAACGGTAGAACCAGTTGCGACAGCTGCATTAAAAATTCTTGCACCATCTACATGTACAGACATATTATTATTTTTTGCTATATCTACTACCGCGTTTGTATAATTAATTTCTAGAGGCATGCCAAAACATCTGTTGTGAGTATTTTCTAAACATATAAGACGGGATGGTGGAAAATGAACGTCCTTTTTTCTTATTGCATTTTTAATATCATTTAAACTTATTGTTCCATCATTATGGTTTTTTAATTGCCTGGAATGAACACCTCCAAAAGAAGATATACCCCCAGCTTCATACAAAAAAGTATGCGATTGGTCACCTAAAATAACCTCGTCACCACGATTGCAATGAGTAAGAACGGCAACAAGGTTGGCCATCGTTCCACTAGGTAAAAATATAGCTGCTTCTTTATTGAATTTTTTTGCTGCTAACTTTTCTAAGTTATTAATCGTAGGATCTTCTTGAAACACATCATCACCTAATTCTGCATTTGAAATTGCTTCTCGCATTTCTTTTGTCGGAAGGGTTACGGTATCGCTACGTAAATCGATTGTATGCATTTAGGCCCTCAATGATTTATCTTAAAAGTAAGATTATTTTTTCTTGTCTTCAGGTATTTCATTTATAACCGGCTTAATACCTTTTTGAGAATATTGAAGTTTCTGATCTTTATCATATAACCCCATCATACCATTACCATTTCTATCTGATGAAATAAAAGACGATCGTTTACCTGAATTGCTAAATGTTGATAGATAACCTGATCCATCTTTTTTAGAACTAATGATTATTGAGCTATTATTTTGATTATTTATGGTTTTTAAATATCCATTATCATCATCATTTACACCTGCAACAATCGATGGGTTACCTTTTGAGTTTGAAGTAACAATAACATTATTTCCATCATCACCAACACCAACAAATAGAGCATTTTTCCCTGATTTTCGTTTTACATTCATATAACCATCAGATTTACCATCAGAACCAATTCTAACAGAAGGGGCTCCTTCCCGGTTATAAGTAATTACACTTCCGCTACCTGAAGGATGATTCCCAATCATAACTGTATTTTTACCATCTTTACTTATCGTTCTAATGTAACCGCCATTTGAACTATCAATTACAGTGAGCGAATTAACAACTAAATCTGTGGGCCCAACATCTTCCTTTTTTTCTTCTTTTATTTCTTTTTTAAGAACAATCAATTTCTCCAATAAAGTATTAAACTCATTTCTTATATCATCATCTTTTGATTGCATAATTGCAAGACTTCTTAGCTCAGGATCTGTAGCTTTCAGGCGACCTAATCCATAAATATTTTCAAGGTTAATGTCTTCATCTAGTTCACCAATTTTTTCTGCAATTCTATATATTTCACTTTGCATCTCATTTAATTGGTCATAGTACTTTTTATCGAAAGTATTATACTCAGAACATTCTTCATCCTTGCGAGTAAAATAATGATATTCTCTAGTCGTCATAGCATTGAGTCCATTTGCTTTTAAGGATAAATAGAGGTCATCATAGCATGGATTATTTTGGGCATTGACTGGAATAAAATAAACTAAAGCTAAAAATAATATCTTCTTCATTGAGCTTCCCTAATTTAATAGTTAAAACTTTTAGTTGTATGTGGGAGCCCTAAATATCCGCAGTGGGCATTTGAAATCTATTTATAATTATTGGATTTGAACAACTAAATAAGGTCTATTATATTTTTACTATACTTTTTAATGAATTAGGAATGATCATGAGCAAAAAAAAAGAATTTAAAAATAAATATAACCAGCTAATTGAAGAGCTTCAAGTTAAACTTGTTCACATGCAGGATTGGGTAATTGAGAATGATAAAAAAGTAGTTATCCTTTTTGAAGGTAGAGATGCTGCTGGAAAAGGTGGTACCATAAAAAGAATTACTGAAAACCTTAATCCTAGAAGTTGCAAAGTTGCTGCCTTAGCAAAGCCTTCGGATCGAGAAAAAACCCAGTGGTATTTCCAAAGATATATTTCTCACCTCCCAGCGGCAGGAGAAATTGTTCTTTTTGATAGGAGTTGGTATAACCGCGCAGGAGTGGAGAAAGTAATGGGCTTTTGCAGCGATAAAGAATACATCGAGTTTTTACAAACTGCTCCCGACTTTGAAAGAATGTTAATTGGTTCTGGAATTACCCTTTTAAAATATTGGTTCTCTGTTAGCGCAGATGAACAGGTAAAACGTTTTCAAGATAGAATCAATGATCCTACCAAAGTCTGGAAACTGAGCCCAATGGATTTAGAGTCAATTAATAGATGGGAAGATTATTCTAAAGCAAAAGATAATATGCTTGAACACACAGATACCAATATTTCCCCTTGGTATATTGTAGAATCTGATATTAAAAAGAAATCAAGAATAAATTGTATTTCGCATATTCTTAGTAAAATTAATTATGAAGACATAGAGCATGAGCAAGTAGAGCTGCCTGATAGAGCGCCTTCAGATTCTTATGAAAGGCCAGAAAGATCTAATTTTAATTATGTTCCTGAGATTCTTTAACTAAAAAGATTATATTTTTTTTAATGATGTGCCTATTCTTTCAAGAGCGGCTGATAAATATTGATTGGGTGAACCATATCCAAACCTGAGAAAACCTTCAAGTCCAAACCATTCACCCGCTGTTAATAAGACACTAAAGTTATCTCTTATGTGATATGTTAGTTTTTTTGAACTTTCATTCATATGTATTCTAACAAAAGCTATCGCACCTGCTTGAGGTACACTCATACTCAATTTTCCATCTAAAGAATCAACCCATTCTCTGAGAGTATTCATATTTTCATTTAGATGCTTTTTAGTACCGTCTAGAATCGCTTTTCGTCTTTCTTTCTCTAAAATTTTTGAAGCAACCCAATCACTATGATATGCAACACTTATAGATGTGTAATCATGAAAAGCCCAAGCTTTTTTAATATAGTCTCTAGGCCCCACGGTCCAACCTAGTCTGAGACCTGGTAATCTATATGCTTTTGATAAACCAGCATTGACTATAGTTTTTTCATAACTGCCATAAAAAGAGGGTGATTCTATTCCGTTTAATTCTGCACCTCTATATACTTCATCAGATAATATCCAGCAATCATTTTCAGAAGCTATTTCTATTATACTTCGCATGTTATCTGCAGAAACAATAGAACCAGTAGGATTATTTGGATGACAAACTGCAATCATTTTTGTTTTTTTTGAAATTTTTGACTTTAATTCATCAATGTCCCACTGCCATCCTAATTCTTCATGCAATGGTAACTCAATTACCTTGACTCCACAACTACGAGCAATTCCTCGAATTTGCAAATAATTTGGGATCATATAAATAAGCTCATCACCAGGATTCAAAGTAGTCATGATGGCTATGAAATTTGCTTCTGCTGAGCCTGAAGTAGCTAAAATATTTTCGCGTTTTGCGCCTTCATATAGTCCCGTTATTCTATCTCTAAGAAGTGGTGTCCCTTTAGTGTAACCATATATAAGTTCAGTATCTAAAAGACTGCGTTGCTCTTCCTTGGTTAGTATATCTTTTAACGGTAGGGGGTGTAAACCACTTTCTGACAAATTAAAATCAACTTTATGCTCAAAAAGAGATTGATTTCTTTCTAATTCAAATTCTTCAAACTTCATACTTCCAACCTTTTACAGGCGTTAAATACTGCTTTGGCAATTTGAATATCTTGAACAGCAACACCAGTTAAATCAGCAAAAGTGATTTGGTTACTTTGACAACGATGGTCACTTTTACTTTCAATTAAAGACCCCAATTCTTTAATATTTTTTTGTTCAATTGACCCTCCTTTGATCCCGTGAGAAATTTCACCTCTTTCCAAACATTGTGATATACTATCTGCAACTATTAAATCAGTCATTTTAAAAATTTGGTGATCAATTTCATTTTTTTCAGGAGAATCTGAGCCAATTGCATTAATATGAGTTCCTTTTTTAAGGTTTCTACTTTTTAAAAGAGGTTCTTTTGATGGCGTTGCAGTAATAATTAAATCACATGTAGCAGCAATCTCATCTGTTGTTTGAGCTTTTTCAATATTCCATCCTAATAAAGACATTTCTTCAATGTATTTTTCAACACTTTTTCCTCCTCGACCCCATACTTTTATTTTTTTACAATTGGTGAGATTGCTCAAATAACTAATTTGCATCCTAGCTTGTACTCCAGTGCCTATAACACCAATACAATTCAAATTATTAGGTGCAAATAACTCTGCGCATATTGCTCCAGCTATGGCTGTTCTTACATTTGTTAAATAGCATTGATCAATTAAGATACCAACCTCTTTACCTGTTTTTTGATCAAACAATATCATCATACCACCTTGACTAGACGGTATATTTAATTCGTGATTTCCGTAAAACCCTGAAGCTATTTTTATAACATAATAATCATCATTTTGAATATAACCATATTTTATATGGACGTCACCAGGAGGGTCTTCAAATAATAATTCTCCAACAGGTGGTACAACTGAAAGACCTGATGAGTAGGCCATAAACCCTTCTTTAATTATTGGAGTTAGGTCAATTTGTGGCAAGACTCGTTTAATGTCTTCGAGTCCATAGATTTTCATAAAATTCTTTTAAGTACATCAACACTAATATTTTTACCACAGAGGATAATTCCAACTTTCTTCCCCTTTAACTGGTCTTGCATTTTAATCAAAGCAGCTACTGATGTACCGGCAGCACCTTCAACTAAAACTCGTTCTTTTTCGAGTACATGTATTAAACCTTCTTCAATTTCTTGCTCAGTCAGTAATATCGTGTGATCTACAAAATTTTGACAATGATCAAACGTAATTGACCCTTCTTCAACACCGCCAGCTGTTCCATCAGAAATTGTGGGCTTTGGATTGATTTTAACTATCTCCCCTTTCTCTAATGATTTTATCATTACCGCATGATTCTCAGGTGAAGCAGCTATTACCTCAATATTAGGCCAAATTGATTTTAGGTAACCTCCTACGCCGCTAATCAACCCACCACCACCAACTGAAACTATAATGGCGTCAAGGCCGTCGCATTGAGATTGTATTTCTTCGGAAATAGTACCTTGTCCGTAAACGATTTCAGCATCATTGTAAGGAGAAACGTATACTCCTCCCGTTTTACTTGCTACTTCTCTAGCTTTTATCTCACCTTCCATGCAATCTACACCATGTACTCTGATTTCAGCACCAAAACTCATCATGTTAGCTAATTTTGCTTCTGAAGATTTTTCTGGGACATAAACAATACAAGGGACTTTAAGAATCTGGCTAGCATAAGCAACAGCTGCTCCATGATTGCCTGTTGATGCAGCATAGATACCTGAATCTAGTTGCTGCTGGCTCAAAGTAAGCATTTTATTCATTGCTCCTCTAAACTTAAATGATCCTGTGTGCTGTTGATTTTCCATCTTTAGCCAAACCTCAGCTCCAGTCATCTTAGATATCATTTCAGATTTTTCAAATGGAGTTTTTTGAACGTATTTACTTATTCTTGCTGCTGCTCTATCTATGTTTTGTTTAATCATTTGTAAGAAATACTACTTATTCTTCATATAAAGTAAATGTTTGAACTCTATAATAACCATTAATTATATCATATTCCGTAACAAAATCACGACCTCGAACGAACATTTTCCCCGTACGTTTATCAAAGATTTTTAAATCTACTGTCGAACCACTTATATACTCATAGCGATCTCCACCAGGTTTAATGGTAGACGATCCTAAAAAAAACACACTCCCTATACCAAGCATAAGTCCTGTTAATATTCCGATACTATACTTTTTCATAATAAACTCCTCTATCTATTTATAATCAAATGCAGATTTTTGTCTTTGTATCTTTTTTGCTATATAATTACTGTGAGGGACTCTTCTCGTTTGCTTTATATCACCAGTAGATGTATCAAAAATGGTATATAAGACCTCATAACTTTTATTTCCAAGATAATCCTCTTGCTTAATAAGCAATGTATCAATTTGATATTTCCCTGCCATACCAAAATTTGGAGCGGGAGCAAATCCCGCTGATACGATTACCACAAGAAATATCATAATTGCAGAAATAAATCCAATTGCATACTGTTTCATTACAGCCTCCTATTTATGTTTTAGATAATATGTTATATCTATTATTATAAAGATAAAATTTTAAGAACTACAGGGCCTGATTTTAAACGTTGCCGGTTATAGATTGTCATTAAGGGGACACTGATAAGAAGTGCAATTGAAGCAGCTTTCTGGGACAGCACCCTTACGGTATGTGGTTCATTAAAGAATTTTGCTAGTCCAAAGTCAGACAGTATTATGTGTGCGCTTACAAATAATGCAACAAGCCCAAAAATAAAGGAAAAAATGAAATATTTTTTTTCCATTATCACGTAAGAAATAGCATAAAAAATAATTGATAAGTTCATTAATCGGAATAACCAATCAGCGAAAAATATGTGAGGTTCTAATAATAGATCAGCAGGTGTAAATGCTACTCCGGCAAAGCAAAGACTCGCCAAAAAGCCAAAAATAGATCCGACTCGAGATATGTTTTGTACATTTATACTTTCATCATAAAGAGATGGCAAAAATGAAAAATAAAGTGAAAAAACGACACTCAACATTATGAGCCCACCATTGAAACAATAGAAAGGAACTGAATTAACATGACCAGCAACTGATTTCAGTCTACCCAAATCACTAAGATAGTTATTAGCAAAAGAATACCCAATTGAATTCTGATCTAAATTATTTCCTCCTTTGTATGACAAGGCTCCAATAATTACAAAAATAATGAAGGCACAAATGGCAAAAGAGGGTAAAATAAAAAATAATATTCTTTCTTTCGTTTGCATGAAAGATATTAAGAAAGTCTAATCTTTAACAATATTACTATGAAGAACGACATTAGAAGACCTTTGATACAAAACTTCCTTATTGTCAATTAATTGAGAGTTTTCAATGGTAACATTGTCGCATTTTTGAAAAGAAAATGCAAACCAACTATTATCGTGTACAAAGCAACTAGAGATGGTCAGACTCTTTACGCCAACGGCCTTTAATCCTATAGCAGCATCCCCACTAATTTCACAACTATTAACATATATATTATTACCATTATTAATTCTGACAATCTCTGAATCATGATTCCCCTTTGTAGAAATATCATGACCAAGAACAAGATGCTGAAGAACAATGTTTGATGAATTATTAATTATGAAAACAGGCTGGTAACTATCAATCAATACTATGCCTGATGAAAGAATGCCCTGTATAGTAATATTTACTTTTTTATTTACAATGATAGGTTTTGAAACGATGTGAATTCCCTCAGGAATAGATATAACCTGATTCTGTTTTGCAGAATTTATCATATATTGGATCATTTCATAATTTTCTTCTGCCTCTTTGGAAATCTCAGCATACATCGTACTATCAATAGAAGGAACATCTTCAATTTTTTCAATTAATGTAAAGTCAACCGGACTTTTTAAAAAAATTGAATCTTCTGGCAAGAAATTTTGAGTTTCGTATCCGTCCAATGAAACAGTGAATTTATTCCAGGGCTGACAATCATTAATCTCATAGTCACCCCTCCTGTTCGTTAAGATATTTGTTTTCCATTTAAACTCTTCATTATGAAAACCTGCCAAAACAATATTAGCCTGATAAAGTGATTTCCCATTCTTATCTGTTATTTTTCCCCATAATTCTTTTTGGTAGACATCCTGCTTTTCTTCTGCAGCTAGTATTTCTACAATAGGATTAAGTTTAGATTTGATATTTACCCAGCTAGCACCCGATATTTGCCCATTAAATCCATTACCACTATAATCTGTAATAGAGCTATCTAAACCCTCACTAAATGGCCAAAAAGCGATGAGATTTTCAGAACTTTTGTAATTTAGTGTGTCTAAAGTTGGATCTAGGCCAAAACCAGAATTGTATAATGAAGTAATTTCATCATCTGATAATTTACGATCCCAAATTACAATATCATCAATCGTACCAGAGAAAAATTCTCCTGAGCTATCCCACATGGTACCAATAAGAAATCTTTCAACTAGAGGATATCCTTTACCAACCCCCATAACTAGTGAAGATTTTTCGCCATCAATGAAAAAAGAGGAGGTGTCAATTATTTCACCAGAATCACCAATGGTTCCATCATTAACTATTGTATATAAATGCCATCTATCGTCCAAGTAAAATGGCGTATCACTTAGTGTTCTCCAGTCTTCGCTCATTTTAATAGTGCCGGATGTATCAGAAACAGCATTAGAACCAAAAAAGAAAGGATTCCCAGATGTATCACTCTGAGAAATTAATGTTCTCGCACTCGAATTATTTGAATCAGCTTTTACCCAAATAGAAATAGTGTAATCACCTGAATCTGGTAAAACATTTTCCTCTATCAAAACATAATCATCCACACCATCAAATTGCAGACCTGTGAGGTCTAATGAAGAATCATAATCAGGCCCACAGGCATAAAAAAACATTATAACAAGGATGGGAATTAATTTGAGCACAATGCGAAGTTAATAATTGATTTTCAAAATACAAAAAATCTAATGAACATAAGTTTTAACTCTTTCATACTTATTTTCAAATTGGTTAGCATCAAAAGTATCTATGCTTTTTAAATGATAATTAAAAAACTGTAGTATAACATCATTCATTATATTTCGCATAATTTTTTGAGGAACTTTTCCTGAACCAAACTTTCTAGTTAGTTTTGTAAATTGAGAAAAGTCTGTAAAATCATTGTGTTTAGAGCCCTCAACTGAAAGATGAAACGAATTTTGGTTGTTATTACTCCCCCATATTTTCATTAATTCATAATTATTTGAGTCACCCCAACTCGTTTGTCCTAAGTGGATAAAAGGTTTATTTATATCTTTTTCAATAATATAATTTGGGAGCGGTAAGAAATAGGCATCAAGGCCAAGGATAGCATCTATTCTGTTATCATTATTAGCTGCCATTATAGCAGTGGAACCACCAAAACTGTGCCCAAATATTCCAATATTCTCAAAATCAGCAGACTGATTAAACTGTTGATCTTTTGAAAATTTTTCAATCATTTTATCAATAACAAAACTGACATCTTCTACCCTAATATTTAATTGCTCTTTTACTCTTTCGATCATTTCAGAATCTTCAGCTTCTTCATCACTATTCGGCAGCTTAGAGCGAGTATAAATTATTTTATCCTTATTAATAATAGTTAAAGCCGCGTCATATGTATGATCAGGAGCGATAACGATATACCCATTACTAGCAATTTCTTCAGCTTGAAAAGTATTTGCAATTTTGAGACTCTGATGCCCATGAGAGTATATCACAATCGGAAAATTTCCAATTGATATGTCAGCATTTAACCAAGAATTACATTTTACAGCACCAGCTCTGCTCATCAATGCTTCCGGAACACCCAAACTAGTCGAAAGAGCCTTAGCTATTAATTCATATTGATCTACGTAAGGTGCTCGATCAGATAATGAATTTTCATCTGCAGGGTACCACATCTTAACGCTCAGGGTCCTAAAACTTTTGATATCATCAGTAAACCACATCGACCTAGTAGAGTCAACTAATTGAAAATTTTGAGTACCAACAAAATATTTTCCGTTTGTCTTTGCGACATCTTTCAAAGGAATTGATTTATAAATTATTGAGGCACACCCATTAATCAAAAAATTCAACATAAAAAGATAAATGAATAAGCTTTTTCTATTTTTATTCATTTCAATAATTATAATAGTTTTAGTTGATCAAAGACTTTAAATAATTTAAGACTAACCCACGCATCTGTTGCTGCATAAGAAATTTGGGATTCGGAAAGTTTAGTCTTACTCCAATCAGAAATTTGTGAGCCCTTTGAAATTCTTTTTTCTAGAAACATTGCTACTAGCCCCCTTAAGCCGTGGTGAGGGATATCATTGCCTCTAGCTACATTTCCTAAGTCAATAAAAGAGGATGGATGAAATGGTGCTAAATACATTAACTCAATCAAATCTCTTTCTACTGACACTCCACATTTAGTAATGTCTGTGTTCGAGAGTATAGGTGTAAGTGCTTCAAAAATATTTTTATTATCTAATTGAAAAATGTAAACCCGGTTTTCTATTGCTAATTGAATTATTGAAGGAGGATTAAGAGGGCCTTTAACGAAAGTAGGCTTTGTTTCTGTATCAAATCCTATCGTTCCATAATTCATTAAGTCATTGATGGCTGTTTGCACATTATCGTCTGAGGACAAGACTACTACTTCGCCTTCATATTTGATAAGAGGCAAAGCATTGATCTCTTCTTTTGAGAGCTTATGATATTTTTCCATATTATTTTCTCTCAAACTCATCTCTAATGTTAAATATAATTAACACAAGAAAAGTATTAAAAAAGCCATTTCATTTACCACTCATATCCCTTCATCCTATAAGATTGCTCAGCTAAATCTACTTTTTCTAATTCCTCGATTAACGGAACCCACTCTTGCAGCATAGTTTTTATATCCTCATATCTTTCTAGCTCAAGCTGATGCCAACTATTTGTTCTATCCTCAATATTTACAAAGCATTCCCAATTTTCAGTTTTATCATTTTTGACAATTGGCATTATATCTCTTTCACCAAAATAAAGATTTAAATTTTCTATTAAATCGTTTAATGATTTTTCAATAGCTTTTTTTTGGGAGCCATGACCTTCTACTTTGAAACTACCATATTTACCAAATGCTTTTAGAATAACAAAAAGCTCATTTTGGGTTTTATAATCTGAATTTTGCACCAAACCCAATTTTGAAGCATGTAACACCTCACTTTTCTCATGTCCAATATTTATTCTTAAGTGTGGAAGCTCATCATTATATTCGTTTGGTAATAATTGTATCTTGATATCTGTCCATTCGCAGTTTGATGCGTAATTTATATTTTTAGCCTTCATTACCTTTTCTCCCTTCTTTAGATCAGATACTTTTTCCAAAAGTAAACTTGAGAATGATAATGTTGATAAAATTTCTTGGGCAATAAAAATATTAAATGTTTGTCTTTTATCTTTTGCAAGCGACGTAATGTTTTGTATAAATTGATTAAGAATAGTAAAAAAAGCCATAATGTTAATTATTGGGTTAAAATCAAATTTAATAGATATTGCTAACCATAAAATAGTTTGAATGATTATCCATTTCCAATTTTTGAATAAATCAGAATATTGCGATCGAACTCCAGATATTATAATTTTGTTTTTTTCTTCAAGAGATCGATTTTTTGATTTTCTCCAACTAGAAAAAAGTTCGGACAGTTCTTTGCTATTTAAACGCGGTCCATAAAAAAGTTGAATAAAAAGGTGACTTTCTTCAATATATTTTCTAATAAATGCTAACAATAAAAGAACCTATTAAAGCTAAAAATATCGCTACCCATTTTCGCTTTGTTAAATATTCATTTAAAAAAATAGAAGCAAAAATAATTATAAAAATCGTTGAGAGCTGATTATAAATCGCAGCTCTGCCAGCAAGTGTGTACTTGTAACCAGCTAACCATAAAATTACAGATAAAAATGTTCCGAAAAATGCACCTGCTAATAAATTATAATTTGAAAAACCTCTAATAATAGTATCTTTCAAAGCTAAATGACCCTTAAGGTACAATAAGATAAACCCGCTTATTATTACGCCAGTGCTAAATCTAATTAAAGCAATTGGTACGATTGGATGATGTTCCATTACTGGTTTGATTAATAATATAGAATATGCAGTGCATAAATGGGCAAAAAGACCGTAGAGAACACCTAAAACTAATTGTTTTGGTGTGATTTTAATACTGCGGTCATTCGTTCCAATGATGACTCCTGTAATAACAAGAACACCGCCCAAGTATGAAATGATTGAGATTACCTCATCAAACATTAAATAAGCGAGAATAAATACAAACACTGTGTAACTAGTGCTAATTATTGCGCTCAAACTTGAACCCAGCCTGCGCAAGGATGCTAAGAAGAGAATATCTCCAATTGCGACACCAATAATCCCACTGATAACTAATATATTATACTCTTGATCGCTAAATATTGGAAAAGAGTGTCCTTGCAATAGAATGAAAAGGATAAAACCAATTACGCCCACAATATTTTTTAACAGGCTTATTTGCAGCGTGTTTAAAGACCTGCCAGCAATTTCAAAAAATATCACTCCACAAGACCAGCATAATGCAGTCATTATAGCATAAAAATCACCTAAATTTAAATTTAAGAGCATTTTTATAATGAATTATTTAATAAAAGCACTTTTTAAATTAATCACATATAAATTATTCTATCACATTAAATAAGATTTAAATATTTATAATTTGATAATTATAATCACCAATCCAATACATAAAAAACTATTATGAATGATAACCTAAATAATTTTAATGAATTAGGACTAATTCCAATCCCCTCTAGCATTAAAAAATTAGATCTCGACATAACTTTAAACACTGCAATCAGAGTTATTTATAACGACAATGATAAAGCATTAAAAAAAATCCATGATTATTTTAAAACAAGCTTTTCAAGTTTTGGATTTAAACCATCAACTCTTAATGAAAAAAATCATACTAAAGTATATTTTACATTAAATGATAATGTCATAAAAAAAGACGAATCTTACACCTTGAAAGTTGATAATGATGGAATGATGCTAATGGCAAGAGACTACCAAGGCATTTTCTATGGAGTTCAAACTTTACTTCAATTACTGGAGACAAGTAGAATAAATAATGAGCTAAAAATTCCTGGCTTGAAAATTGAGGATGAACCGCGCTTTCAGTGGCGAGGAATGATGCTCGATGTTGGAAGACATATGATGCCAGTAGATTTTATTAAACGTTGCATCGATATTACAGCGTCCCACAAAATGAATATCTTCCATTGGCACTTAACAGAAGATCAAGGTTGGAGAATTCCTATTAAAAATTTCCCTAAGCTAAAGTCAATTGCTGCATACAGGAAAGAGACTCTTATCGGTCACTATAATGATAAACCACATAAGTTTGATAACTCTAAGTACGGTGGTTACTATACAATGGAACAAATTAATGAAATAATAGAGTATGCTAAAAATCGCCACATTACTGTAATCCCAGAAATCGAAATGCCTGGACATGCCACCGCTGCTTTATCAGCTTATCCCGAATTATCATGTACCGGAGGCCCACATGAATCAGAAACCGTATGGGGAATTCACAAAGAAGTTTATTGTGCTGGGAACGAAGATACATTCAAATTTTTAGAAAAAGTCTTAGAAGAAGTCTCAAAAGTTTTTCCAGGGCCATATATTCACATTGGAGGCGATGAGTGCCCAAAAGACAGATGGTCTAAATGTGAAAAATGTCAAAAACGAATACTCTCAGAAAAACTCAAAGATGAAAATGAGCTTCAAAGTTATTTTATTAAACGCATTGAAAAAGTATTATTAAAATTCAATAAGCGCCTGATTGGTTGGGATGAAATTCTCGAAGGAGGCCTAGCACCTAATGCAGTCGTTCATAGTTGGAGAGGCATGGATGGCGGAATAGAGGCAGCAAATGCTGGTCATGAAGTAATAATGTCGCCAACAACAAATGTATATTTTGATTATTATCAATTGAAAGATTCAAAGAATGAACCGCTTGCGATAGGTGGATATCTTCCCCTTTCAAAAGTTTATGATTTTGAACCAATTCCTGCAAAAATTGATAAAAGTAAAAGACATCTTATACTAGGCGGACAAGCCAATTTATGGACAGAATATATTCAAACTCCTGAGCAAGCAGAATATATGCTACTACCAAGACTATGTGCATTAGCTGAGACTGTATGGTCACCAAAAGATAGAAAAGACTATTCAAGTTTTGAGGTAAGACTAAGTAAGCATCTACAAAGGCTTGAACAAAAAAAGATTAACTATAGTAAAAATTATGAATGAATATTTTTATAATTTTTTTGCTATTTGTTGAATCTCTAAACTAATATTTTCCCTTTTAATGCTCACACTTTTACCATCACTTGATTGAATACTGATGCCTAATTTTTCAGAATTAAGTTCATTTATTTCTTCTAAATGAAGAATGATATCACCTTCATAATTGGATCCAAAAGTACTTTTTAATGCCTTAAATAGCGTGTTAAACATATTAATTGAATCCAAATAATCTATTTCATCATCCCAATCAGTTGTAACATAGCTAAGTTTTTCATTTTCAAACCCGATTGATCCAACGATTTGATTATTATTTATCAACCAATAATTTTCTGATTCAGGTTCAATTGCAGATTGATCAATAAATTCATTCATTTTTATTAAAGCTTCATGTTTGTCCATTCCAATTGTAAGTGTATTAGTTGCAATATTAATTGTTTGTGAAAAAGTGAACGCTGAAATATGGAATAAAATAATAAGTATGTGGATTTTTATCATTATTTACTGCCTCAATTTGTGACTATTTGAAAAGAAAAATTAAAGAAAAAGGTACTATACTCTAAAAATTGTATTTTCTTTTTTAAACCAATAAACTGAAAACCAAATTCCTATTGCGGCACAAAAGAGTAATGAGAATAAAGTTTCTATGAAATATATTAGTTCAACAGATCCTGCTAAAATTTCTTTCGTTAATAGGCCAACATTTATTAAAGGCATTAAGGCTGTAGCATGATCCATTTCCATTCCTGGTCCCAGACTTAAGAACAAAGGAACTATTATAACCATATTTAGAGGTCCCATTAAACTTTGCGCCTCTTTAAATGATCGAGAATAAAAAGATATGGATAATAGCATAGAAGCAAAAAATATAGCAATAGGTACCATGAGAACAATAATAGAGCCTATCATAAATGGATTAATTAATTCAAGGATAGTTTCTTGTATTTGGACTGGTATTTTGTCAATAAAAAATAATGAAGATGAAATACCTAAAACTGAGACAAGACCAGAAACCAACCCAGTTAAAGACACTACTAATAATTTGCCCATTGTAATTTCGAATTTCGTTGCTGGAGAAGATAGTAGTGTTTCTAAAGACCCTCTTTCTTTTTCGCCCGCTCCTAAATCAATTGCTGGATACATAGCACCAAGAAAAATAAACATCACTAAAACGTATGGTATAAACCCTCCGATTGCCTTACCAAGTGTTTCTTTAGCAGTAGCCATATCAACATTTGTAATGTCTAAGGGTTCTAATAAACCCTCATCAAACTTTAATTTCTCTAAACGTTTAGATACTATATCATTTTTATAACTTTCTAACGCTGATTGCATTCGTTTTTTTGATTTACTCATAAGATCCGAGGATTTATAATAAATTTTTACCGAGCCAGAAGAATTTGAATTGATGTTGTTCAGAAAATTTTTATCAATATGTAATCCTCCTTGAAGTGAATCAGATCTAATAAATGATTCTAAGCTATCGAGTACAATACCTTCTACTACTTTTACCCCTTTTTGATTCGATAGTAATTCTTTTATTAAATAGTCTCCAGAATCGTTAATAAAAGCAATGCTTAAAATTTTCTCTTCAGATTTTTTATTTTGATATTCTTGGAATTTTATAGAACCAATGACCAATAATGGTGTTATTAAAATTGGAATAACGACCATAAACATTAGAGTTCTTCTATCCCTTAGAACATCAATAAGTTCTTTTTTAAAAATAGAATAAATAATATTCATGAATTATCAATTAGGTTAATTAAAGTGTCATCATAGCTTGAGGAATCAGATAAAGACTCAAAATCTAGCTTCGTTCCTGAAAAAATAAGTTTTCCATTATAAATGACACCTATGTCATCTGCCAGTGATTGAACTTCTTCCATCCTATGCGAGGAAAAAATAATAGTTTTCTTTTCGCCTTTTGAGTTTCTAATTAGTTCAATTATCGACCTTGAGGTCATAACATCAAGTCCCGTAGTTGGTTCATCAAAAACGATAATATCTGGATTATGAATAATCGTGCGCGCAATTGATGTTTTTTGCTTCATTCCCGAGCTCAAAGTGCCAATACGTTTATTAGCAAAAGAATTCATGTCTAATGTATCAAAAATATCTTTACACCTTTTCTCAAAAACAACCTTCTCCATACTATTTAAATCCGCAAAATATTTAACCATTTCATAAGGACTTAATCTATCATATAAAGCCGTTTGATTCGTCATAAACCCAATAGATTTTCTAGCTTCGCGACCATTTTTTGTTACATCTTTACCTTTTATTTTAATAGAACCTGATGTCGGCGAGATCATTGTTGAAATCATGCGTAACGTAGTGGTTTTTCCAGAACCATTTGGCCCGAGCAAGGCAAAAACGCTACTGGCATTACATTTAAAACTTATAGAATCAACAGCTGTAAATAACTTTGGCCTTAATATAGAATCACCAACAACCTTTCTTTGATCTTTGGTCAGGGTGAATACTTTAGATATATTTTCTAGTTCAATCATGTATATATATAAATAAATTTACTGTTAATAAATCAAAGTCAATACAGACTAATTGTATTTTTATATACAATAATTCTATTTAAATATTGAATTAAATACTCTAATCACTTTTTTAAACTAGACTCTTACAGTCATGAGTACATAAACTTGCGTATTAAAAAATGAAAAAATTCAATATAAATCTTAGCTTATTAATTGGTATCATGTTTATCGCCGCTATGACGAGGTTGTTACCCCACCCTCCAAATTTTTCACCTATTCTTGCAATCGGAATATTTGGGGCAGCTCACTTTACAAAAAAATGGCACGCATTATTTATCTCTATTTTTGCTATTTGGTTTAGTGATTTAATTATAAACAATTATGTATACACAACTAGTCTAGAGTTTGTTTGGTTCTACAAAGGTTTTCTATGGCAGTATGGCTCTTATTTAATCATTATTTTATTAAATATTTATGTTTTTAAAAATAATATATCATTACCCAAAACATTTAAAACAGCTTTTGGATCAGGAGCTATTTTCTTTTTAATATCCAATTTTGGTGTCTGGATTGGAAGCGGAATGTATTCTAAGAACCTAATCGGCCTTTTAGCGTGTTACACAGCCGGATTACCCTTTCTACAAAATACAATAATCAGTAATTTACTTTTCACAACTGTTCTTTTTGGATCTTATTACCTTATTCAATCAGAATACTCATCTATTAAAGATAAGCAGCTACTATATTCTTAACTATTTCCCTCATGAAAATTTCTGATAAAATCATTAACATAATCAGAGTTTCATGAGTACCATATTTACAAAAATAATTAACAAAGAAATTCCTGCTGATATTTTATTTGAAAATGATGATATATTAGCATTCAGAGATATAAACCCCCAAGCGCCAGTTCACTTTTTAGTAATTCCAAAAAAAGAAATTCAAACAATTAATGATATACAAGATGGCGATAAAAATTTAGTTGGGGAGCTATTCATTATTGCTAAAGAACTAGCAAAAAAAGAGGGAATTTCAGAAAAAGGATATCGGACAATATTTAACTGTAATGAACATGGCGCCCAAACCGTAAATCACATTCATTTACATGTTTTAGGCGGTAGACAAATGAAATGGCCACCTGGATAATTTAGGTTTTACGCCACTTTGTACCTTGAGGACTATCTTCGATTTCTATACCAAGTGCAGTTAATTCATCTCTGATTTGATCAGACATTTTATAATTTTTTTCTATTCTATACTTATCCCTGTCCATTATTAATTTTTCAACTTCTTTTAAATCCTTACTATCCATCTCATTTTGATATCCAAGCCAGTTCTCTGGCTTTTGATTTAAAAGCCCTAATAAACTTGCGCCACTCATGATTTGTGACAGCAACTCATTTTTTTGCTTGCCTTTAGCATGCTGAAAGTCATTAAAAAGAATATTTAATTGTCCAATAGCTTCTGGAGTATTTAGGTCATCGCATAAGGCTTGTATAATTTCTTTAGGTGGGTTTACTGCCCCTTTTGATACCTCGCCATCGATTTGGTACAAAGTTCGATACATCCTATCTAGCATTTTTTGTGATTGTAAAATTGACTTTTCTGACCAATTTAATGGCTGCCGATAATGCGTTGATAGTAAAACAAGTCTAAGAACCTCACCATTGTACTTTTTAAGTAAGTCATTAATATATACAATATTACCTAATGACTTAGACATCTTATCTCCATCAAATTTAATCATACCATTATGTAACCAATATTTTGCATAATGGTTAATATCTTCAATCTCTCCATGCGCTCCACAAGATTGAGCCAGCTCATTTTCATGATGCGGAAAAATTAAATCTTGCCCGCCAGAATGGATATCGAATGGAACGCCTAAGGTTTTTTGCGACATTGCAGAACATTCTAAATGCCAACCCGGGCGCCCAAATCCCCATGGTGAATCCCAGCCTGGTTGTTCACTTGTACTTGGTTTCCATAAAATAAAATCAGCTGGATCATTTTTATAAGAAGCTACTTCCACTCTACTACCATGCAATTGTTGATCCTTATCTCTGCCAGACAATTGACCATATTTTGGAAATGTTTTCACACTAAAAAGAACATGCCCTTGACTTAGGTAAGCATGCCCATTATTAACTAATTCTTTTATTTGAACTATCATTTCTTGAATGTGATCTGTCGCCCTTGGTTGATGGTCAGGCTTAGAGACGCCTAAATCTTTTAAATTTTGGTTATATACATTTTCATATTTTTTTGTCAGTTCAGCTATGGGTACTTTTTGTTCAATGGATGTAGTAATTATTTTATCATCTATGTCTGTTATATTAGAAACATATGTGACTTCTTTATATAACTGCTTAAGTAACCTAACTAAAATATCGGAAACTAATGGTGGCCTGGCATTTCCAATATGCGCAAAATTATAAACAGTAGGACCACATGTATATACCTTAACATGATCATTATCAATTGGTGAAAAATCTTCTTTTCTATTTGTTAGAGAGTTGTATAATCTTAGTTGTGCCATAATCAAATGTATTTTATTATATCTTTTTACAAAATTACGAGATTTTTAACAAATGCTAAGTAAAGTATTTTCAAAACTATTTATTATGCCTATCCGCATATACCAATATACCCTATCTCCTTTTTTAGGACAAAACTGTGCTCACCAGCCTACTTGCTCAAACTATGCGATAGGAGCAATTAATGAGTGGGGTGTTTTTTTTGGATTATGGCTCGCTATAAAAAGAGTCATTCGATGTAATCCTTGGTGGGGGACTCACGGACATGATCCTGTACCACTAAAAGAACAAAATTAATTTATTTTTGAATGCCAATATGCAATACCAATAAAAATAAATTGAATTGGAAGTCTAGCCCAGGCAATAGTTGCAGAAATATCCATAGCAGCACCATTTGTTTGAGCTAAATATATATTAGCAGGATAAACAGCGACTAGTAGCATTATAAGGCCCCATCCAGCTAGAAATCGTGTTTTTTTATATATTAACATTGTTCCAAATAATATTTCAAAAAAACCACTAATGTATACAAGCGCCAATTTATAAGGAAGTACCGGAGGGATAATTTGTAAGTACAAAAAAGGGTTTGTGAAATGTGAAATACCTACAGAAACATAGAATACACTCATTATTACTACACTTATAAATTTTAAATCAAGTTTCATGACATAGATACTATGTTTATTTGATGATAAAAAAAAAGCCTCGTTACCGAGGCTTTTTTAAAGAAAATAACTTTTAATTAGAAATTATATCCTAAATTAAAAACCAAACCATTAAACTTATAAAAATCATCAAATTCTGCTAATCCGATGTAATAAGCACAATTAACACCAACTTGTTCGGTAATTGCAAAACCACCACCAAGCATAATACCAAAATCAGGTTCGCCTTCGATTTCTTCAAGATCTATATCGTCTTCACCATCAATTATTACCTTACCACCTAAACAGGTTCCGACCAGAAATCCAGCTTGAAGAATTGCTCTATCACTAACGGGGTAAGGAACCGTAGCCCAGAAGTCAAGCATATCTATTTGATAATCTGCTTCAACTGCATAATCAAAATTAGATTTATATGTATAACCCCTAGGGTGATAACCAAAACCAACTATTAGTGGCACAGGCCCGAGCATTAAACCCTTGGTCACTCCGATATTTGGCAATACTAATCGAGACTCTAGTTTGACCTCATCTGGCAAATCATCTACAGCTGTTACATTCCCAAATGCTCCACCTATATAGACTCCCCATCCTGGAAGGCTGGGTTCTTTTTCTACATTCATTGTAGAGTCTTGCGCTACAACTAACGTTGCGAATGCAAGAAATATTTTTAGTATGTGTTTCATTATTTTTCCTTATTTATTTATATACAAGCGCGAAAAATAAGGAGAATAATTCTCATTATACAAATTAAATATCCAACTATATTTAATGGAATGGATCTATTTGAGAAATAATACTTTTCGTACTAATTCCAACCTACTATTCTGGTAAAAATAAATAAAATAAATACCGGCGGTAACAGTTTGGCCAAGGTCATTAGTGCCATCCCAAAAAATTACGCCGTCGGTTTTATTATGAACTTCTATTATCCTAACTCTTTCTCCAAGTAAGTTTAAAATAGCTATATTTTCTACAAAAATATTTTCACTTCTAAATGATATTTTTAGCATATTATTAAATGGATTTGGAGAGGTACTTACAACTATTCTATCACTAAGATTTTCTAAACCTATCGATAAGTTTGGTCCTTGAGCACCCTCATTAATCCAGTTGTAAATTGTTGTCTGTTGACTAATTGGTAAGGGGTCTGCATTCTTAGGCATTCGACAACATATAGGTTCATTTGGAACGACAACTGAGTCACGTAGTAAAACCCTGTAGAGCAAACTGCTATCCGCATTAAATGGAAACACGACTGGCCCATTATTACTATCACCTTCAATTAATCTTTCATATGAATCTAACTCAAGTACTCCAGACCCGTAGGTACCTGAATGACAAGAAACACAATGATTATTAAAAATCGGCTGTACGTTTAAACGATAATCAATTTCACCAAAGAGAGCGTTGGCAAAAAATATTAAATATACACACCTTTTAAAGGTATTTATAAAGGCACCTCTATCTTCTACTATTTAATTTAGAAAGAAGCCTCAAAATTTCAATATATAACCAAATAAGTGTGACTAATAATCCAAATGTTGCATACCATTCCATATATTTAGGTGCACCCATTTCAGCACCTTCTTCAATAAAATCAAAATCAAGAACAAGGTTTAATGCTGCTATAACAACGACACCAAGACTAAAAACAATTCCCATTGTACTATTACTGTGAATAACACCTATTCCGGTACCAAAAAAGCTCATAATAAAATTTATCAAATACAAAACACCTATGGCCCCTGTCGCAGCAAAGACGCCTAATTTAAAATTTTCAGTAGCTTTTATTAAACCCGAAGAATAGGCAAGTAATAATGAACCAAGCGTACCAAAAGTAAGAAAAATTGCTTGAACTGCTATTCCAGGATATTGCATTTCAAAAACTCTAGAAATAAAACCAAGAAATAAGCCCTGCATGATAGCATAAATTGGAACCGTTATATATGCAATTGTCGGTTTAAAAATAGTAACAAATGCTAAAATCAGACCAACGATAGAACCTATTATTGCCAAACCAGACAACTCTGGGTTCGACCACGTAAATGAAGCTCCAAAAATCAATAGCATAAGAGACAATCCAGTTTTGTTCACAACACCATTTATTGTCATTGCCCTTTCATTAGAAATTGAATCAGCCATTGATTTTTTAAAAGTTTCTGATTGCAATGCCGGGTTAGCAGTCCTCATTGATAAATGTCTACTCATTTTCTTTTGTCTCCTCTATTCTTATCCATGGTTTTTTATTACCTTTAATTTTTGTTGAGAATTTTAATAAACTAGCCAATGCTAATATTATTATTGGTAACCATAGGTAAAAAATAAAATCCATTATTAATATTAAAAAATAAAATCCATTTAAATTAAAATTTTATACACGTAATTATAAAAACAACAACATTGTAGAAAAAAGAACGGAAGTAATAACAAATACCTTGTAGGGCTTTTCCGGGATTTTTTTAACAATCCATACTCCGATTAATGCACCAACTAAAATTAAAGGAAATAATATTATATCGAACATAAAAGTATCAAGATTTATTGTTTCCCAAAAGATAATGTGAAATGGAACTTTTATAATATTTACGAACAGAAAAAACCAAGCAGCAGTGCCAATAAATTTATTTTTCTCAAAACCAATCGATAAAAAATATATTGACATAATTGGACCAGCAGCATTTCCAACCATTGTGATAAATCCGCCTAAGAACCCTACCAATATCGATAATGATTTATTTCTTTTGACATCTATTTTTATGAGCATCATTAAAGCACCCGAGATTATTATGGCACCAAGCAATATCTGAAAATGTATGTCTGAGATTTTATCTCCAATATAAACACCAATTATAATACCCACTAGAGCACTAGGCATTAGTTGTATAATTTTTTTTAATTCAGCATGCCTATGATAATACCAGACTCCAAAAAAATCTGCCATTATAAGCAAAAGTAATAAAATACCAGTCGAAGATTTTGGTCCAAATATATTGGCAAGGATAGGCACTACAGCCATCCCGAATCCACCTAATCCAGTTTTTGCCATTCCAACACCAATCGCGCACAACGCTATTAGTAGAAGCTCAAAG
Organism: uncultured bacterium; assembly: GCA_905478065.1. GTDB lineage: Bacteria > Fidelibacterota > Marinisomatia > Marinisomatales > UBA1611 > TMED80. Next base: position 23,665 of record CAJQGZ010000123.1, read on the forward strand.
GAGGTCAAACCTAAAGAATTATAAATAGTAAAAATAATAACTACCTGTCTATATAATGAATCAAATCAGTTTTTTAGAAATCAATTAGAGGAATGATGATTTGTGAAAAATCATTTCTTTTATAATCATGATATAAAACATAATGAGTGAATATAGAGTGTCCACTATTAAATAAAAAAGCTAACAAAAAAAATTGCCCCTCCATATTTTAGAACACAAGAAGGCAGTAGAAGATTCTACTCATTGGCTAGAGGGGCAACAGAGAATGGTAGAAGGAGTAATCCTACCAAGACTAACATCTTATAATTTTATAAAAACAAATCTAATTTTAAATATTACTTACTAAAACTTTAAATTTTTAGTATTTACTATATAAATAAATTAATATTTAATTAACGGCCTTGTCAATGACATATTATTTAATTTCTATGTAAAATAGATTAACGTTATTAAATTAAAATTATCTTATTATTTAAAATCTGTCTAAAACTCAAAATTAAAATTTTATGAAAAACATTTTAATTCTTTTTTACCTTTTATTCGCTGCATTATATGGCCAATGAGCTCTTTGAGGAAACCCCTCGCTTCCAGGTGGCAGCTCAGATAAAGGATTAGGTGCAAATAAAGATGAGATTTTTTACTCACTTACACAGAGCACTCAATACATAGATTGGTGGCATGCTCCTGTACCGGGAGAAAATTTTGAGCACAAAGGAAATTTAATAACATCAATAATAAGACCAGGGCTCATTTATGGTTTAGGTAATAAAGTTAATTTGTCTATAAGTACCACATTAGGCTTAAGGACAATGAATTTTAATAAAGACAATGAGTCAGTTCATCATCGTGATGAGCACTCTGCTAGTGATTTTGACAATGCTAAAGGAGGTATTTTAGGAGATTCTAGAATTCTACTTAGGTATTTACTCAAAAATATTGGGGCAGGCGATGGGTACAGAATTATTTTTGGTAGCGGAATTACGCTACCATCAAAAAACAATCTCACAAAAAACCCGTTTTTAAAAAGTGATGATGCATTTATCCCGCATAGACATTTTAGTATGAGCAATGGTACTTATAACCTGATATCTGATATTCAATTTTATTATAAACGTTCCGCCAATCCTGTATTTTTTGGTGGAAATTTTTCTATTGAAAAACCTATCCGTGAAAATGAATATTTTTATATGCCCAGAACATCTTTGAAAGCAGTGTTTTCGACTATTTACAAAAGATTTGATAAGCTAGACGGATCACTTGATTTAAGTTTAGGAGTAGAATCGCTATCCAAGGAATATTGGCATGGTATCCCTAGTCCAAACTCATCTGCTTTAATCATCACTCCATCTTTAGGATATCTATTTAGTACAAGTAAGGGAGTATTAAGTATTAGTATGCAAAAACCTATTTTTATTGAAGGGTCATTTAATATAAATGAGGGTGACCTTGACCAAAGTACTAGTGTATGGCAAATGGTTTTATCTTTTCGCTCAATGGTAACAAAAATAGTTAATTAAACCAAACAGCAGCACCCTTACCCCTTAATTTATTGCCTAAATAAGCTTCAATGCCTAATGAATCATCCCGAGAAGGTATGGGATTATATTTTTTGTAAATGTCCGGCCTTAATTTTTTACCATAATACTTAGCATATTTATTGGATTTATAGCCCTCTTTGTGTTGCTCAAACCTTAATTCTGGAGGCCTTGTCGATTGACCAACATAAAAACATCCGTTCCCTTTTATATAATTCGGATTCTTAGCTCTAAACTTTCTAAGATTTGCTACCTCAGGTTCTAGTTCTATTACATAAACGTAATATGTTGCCATGGAGGTTTAAAAAAGTGTCAATTTAAAAACCTGTTCAACTATAAATTTTTACTTTTAAATAGATTGTGCGTAAACATGTAAAAATATAATTAGCCCTATTGAGAGCATCGTAAGTGCAGGGACTACATCTTTGATAGGATTTTTTACTTTTATATGAGTTGCTACGGCACCTAGCATCAATACAATTATCCCCAGAGATCCAATGACAACCAAATTATTATCATCAAACTGCAACATTACAGTAAAAGAAATTTTTATAATACCTATGAAATCTCTAAAAGCACTTGGCAGTTTATAATCTTTAAATTCTTTTTTTATATTATCGTATCTTACTACCCAAACATAAAAAACAGATACCGCTGCAATTATTTTTAATGCTTCTATTATTATATCTATATTAAAAATCATATTTACTCCAAACACTATGTATTTCTTTAATAAAAAACTTAGTTAAAAATATCAATGATACATCAAAAATTAAAGCATTAATAAAGAAACCTCTATAAATAACCAATCTGACTATTCAAGCAATATTGACCTTATGCGAAGCTCAAAATTTTCTGGAACTTTATTCCCAATCAAAAATCCAAGTTCAGTGATATATTTCTTGTCAAAATTTTTCTTATTTAATTTTCTTCCTCTAAAGTAAGGCTCCATGTCAGCAAGGGGTATTCTAATCTGTTGCCAGCCATTTTTTGCAAAAAATTTTGAAGTGTAAACATAACGATCATTTCTTGATCCTTTAATCCTTAATTGATAGTATTTATTATCACCATTAATAATCATCGCAATGTACTTATATTTTTTTACTTTGATATTATCGGTATAATATCTTATTGAACTAAAACCACCATAGTTTTGTAAAGAAATTCTTCCTGAAAACAGTCCAATATCATCATTTTCAATTTCTAATTGTCCTCTAGACCTACCACCCATTACTCCATCATCAATTACATACCAGCCTTCTAAATTACTCTTTGAAAAATCATGAACAATCTCTGCTTTCAGGACTTCTGCTATCATAGATAAAACTAATGATAAAATGCCTAATATGATTTTTTTTTGCATGGCATTATTCATATTTAATTGTAGTTAGAATGACATTTCCCAGGGAAACCATTCTCAGAATCTTCTATGTAGTTTTTCAATGCGAATGTAACTGCAGAAAATGCAATCTTATTCCATGGAATTTCATTTAATGAAAATAATTTCACCTCTGAAGTTTCATGCATTGCAGCATAATCATCATTTAATATTTCACTTAAAAACAGCATATATACCTGTCCAATCTTTGGCAAACTATATGTTGTATGCAGGTACTTAATATTTAATTCTAGGTTTGCCTCCTCATGGGCCTCTCTTTTTGCACCTTCCTCAAGCGACTCATCCATTTCCATAAATCCGGATGGCAATGTCCATTTACCGAAACCAGGTTCAATATCTCTTTTACATAAAAGAACCGAACCGGAAAAGATAGGTAAAGCACCAACGATGATTTTAGGATTTACATAGTTTATGTAATCGCAAGCGGTACAAATTTCTCTATTAATATTATCGCCAGTAGGAACGCTCTTTTCGGTTTTATTGCCACATTTAACACAATACATTTATTTATCCATTTTAATTACAAAATAATTTTTATAAATAACGATAATTAATTAACCTACTTTAATCACGTACATTTATTAAAGTATAATTTGATTTTATTAATCATAATTAGATATTTTTTCTCATAAAATAATAACTATATACTTGCTCGAAATATTTTACCATCCAATTTACACCTCTGGAATCTCAAAATCTTCAAGTTTTCCAAGAGATAGATATCAACTCATATTTGACTCAATATTAAAATCGAATCAAGATAAAAACATCGTATTTAAAACTCCAAAAAAAATCAATCTTAAACATCTTTATAGAGTTCATCAAAAAAAATATGTAGACCAATTTTTGGATGGCACTTTGCCTGAAAGTCAACAGCGAAAGATTGGCCTAAGGCCCTGGACTTCAAAAATCATAGAAAGAACACTTTTTATAATGGGTGGCAGTGTTAACGCTGTCATGAGCTCTTTAGAAAATGGTGCATCTGCGAATTTAGCCGGAGGTACTCATCATGCTTATTATGATTATGGTTCAGGATATTGTGTCTTTAATGATCTTGTAATTTCTGCATATTACTGCAAAGAAAAATTTAAAAGGTATCAAAACATACTTATTCTTGATTTAGATGTTCATCAGGGAGACGGAACTGCATCTATGGTTAAAACTGATAAATCAATATTTACATTTTCAATGCATTGTGAAACTAATTTCCCATTAAAAAAACAAATAAGTGACTTAGATGTACCCTTAAAAAAAGGAATGAAAGATAAAACTTATTTAAGAATACTTGGCTCAAGCTTAGAAAAATTAGAAGATAATGACACAGATATTATTTTTTTCCAAGCGGGAGTAGATGGTTTAGTTCATGACACCCTGGGTCATTTAGAGCTTAGTCATAATGGGATGATTAAAAGGAACGAAATGGTTCTTAACTTTTGTAAAAAACAAGGATGCCCAATTGTTATTTTTATGGGCGGAGGATATTCAAAACCTATTTCTCAGACAGTTAAAGCTTTTAGTAAATTATTTTTCCAATTCAGCAATTTTTAAAAAACTGATAACCAGAATTATCCCTGGTTCCTTTTTTGGTTGGGTTTTCTTCTACTTCCATGTTTAATGTAAACTTTTTTTGCTTCACTTTTTGCCTCAGGTGTTGATTTTATTTTATACAAAATATTTTTTGCTTTTTTAACTTGTAGGCTATGATCAATAATTGGAGCAGGATAATTCAATCCAATTACACATGAATACTTTTCTTGGAATCCTTCACTCATTAAATGAGGTGTGAAAATATATTCTAAAGGGATGTTTTCTAACTCAGGAACCCATGTTCTAACAAATTCCCCTTCCGGGTCATGATCTTTTTGTTGCTTAATCGGATTGTATATTCTTATTGAATTTATTCCAGTTACACCAGATTGCATTTGAAATTGACTGTAATGAATTCCAGGTTCATAATCTAAAAATTGTGTTGCCATATATTTACTGGTTTTCCTCCAATCTAACCAAAGATCGTATGAAGCAAAAGAGACAAGCATCGCTCTCATTCTAAAATTAATATAACCTGTCTCATTTAAACACCTCATGCAAGCATCTATAAGCGGGTAACCAGTAAGACCTACTTTCCAAGCTTCAAAATAATTTTCATTGAAATCATTTTCTCGAATATTATCATATGCTCGAGCCATATTTACCCATTCAATTTTAGGTTGGTCTTCTAATTTTTGAATAAAATGACAATGCCATCTCAACCGCCCTAGAAACGAAGAGATTGAAGACCTCCAAGGACCAATACCCTTAACGCCCTTAAGTAAGGCCCGCTTTTTCTTTGCTGTTTGATATACTTCTTTTATGCTAATAGTCCCAAATGAGATATGGGGACTCAACCGACTACAGCTTGTCATTGCTGTTAAGGGGCTAGACATCTCTTTCGCATAATTACGACCTCGTTCATTTAAAAAAGAAACCAAAAGTTTTTCTGCATTAACCCTTCCACCTTTTTGAATGTTTTTATGGGTTACTTTTTTGTTAAGTATCTTTCCATTAATTAAGCTGAAATTATTTTGATACGGTTCAAATTTTATATTGACTGGGGCAGGAATAATTGGCTCATTCATTGACTTATTCCATTCGTAAGACCAACCATCTCTATTTTTGATTGGTCTCTGGACACCATGTTGGGGAAACTCTATCCAATTGATAGTGTTTTTTTTACACCAATTTTTTAAATGAATATCTCTTTGGTAACTAATCCAGTTCCCAGTTTCTTCGTGAGAAAAAACTCCAATCTGGCCTGATATTTGAGACTTTATTTTCTGAAATACTTCTAGAGCTGATCCATATTCAACGTGCAAATACCCATCAATTTTTTCAAGTTCTATTTTTAAAAATTCTAAAGAGTCATTAATAAACTGATGGTGCCTTGGATCATAATCTTCGCTATCTAGAATTTCAGGCTCGAAAATGTATAATGGTAGAACAAGTCCATTTTTTGAAGCTTCCCAGAGCGGCTTGTGGTCAATAATACGAAGATCTTTTTTAAACCATAAAATTGATGTGGACATGTATAAAATTGTAATCTAAAATCCAAAACAATCAAAAGTAATTAGTCCATTTTACCAAAACTTGAAATTTGATTTATTATGACTCATATATTTAATTTTACACATGAGAAATGTATTAGGTACTGATTTAAAGAGTTGTGGTTCAAAACCAGCTACTGGTTATTTCCGTGATGGATTTTGCAGAACAGATAAAAGTGACCATGGAAGACATGTTGTAGCATCTGTAATGGATAGAAAATTTTTAAAATTTTCACGCGACATGGGCAATGACTTATCTACTCCAAACCCCATGTATAACTTCCCTGGTCTAAAGCCTGGAGATAAGTGGTGTGTCTGCGCATTAAGGTGGAAAGAAGCATTCGAAAATAACTGTGCTCCTAAAGTAGTCTTAGAAGCTACTCATGAAAAATCACTAGAGTATTTAAAATTAGATGACCTTGTAACGATGAGTATAAATGAGCAGGTAAAAGAATAATGCAAAAATTATTTGATGAAAATAGAATCATTGAAATGGCCTGGGAAGATAGAACTACTTTTGATGCAATTAAAGACCAATACGGGATTAGTGAACCAGATGTAATCAAATTGATGCGAAAAAATTTAAAACGAAACTCTTTTAAATTATGGAGAGAACGGGTATCTGGAAGAAAAACAAAACACAGAACCTCATCGCAAACGAAGACACCTAGGTTCAAATCTTATAATCAAAAATAAAATATCATTCTTAACTAAGACCTTATATAATCCAAAAGCTTCTTCTTTTATGTTAATAGACATTACATGCTTAACCTGCTATGAGCATTTTTCCGAAAACATCGAAGTTTATGATGGTGTTCATCAAGAAATTATAGATTGCGAGGTTTGCTGTAGGCCAAATAAATTATTAGTAGAACAAAAGAATGGTAAAATTATTCGACTAGATATTTCAGATGGAAATGAATAAATAACACTTATTTAAGTCACTGTTTTTGGAAGTAAGCTTCTGTCAATTTCATAGATTGGTTCCCAATCATACATCTCCTCTGGCAAATAAGAATAACCACCTAAAGTAAGTCGAGCTCTCTTTTTAATACATATAGATATCCTTAAATCAAGAATGATTATTTTATCTTTGTGCTCATGCTTTACCTGGCTATTTAAAAGTAATTCTCTATTTATTATTGCTTTCTCAAATACGACTTTTACCTTATCAAAAACTTTTTTTTGAGATCTATATTTAGGTCCTCCATATTCAGAGCAATCACCTTTTCTCATTTTTACTTAAGATTAATATTCTTAAATAATTTAACAACCTTTTCATAACACATAGGTAAAGAGACAGTGCTTTCAACTTTAGGGATGTCAACAATTTCCCAATATTCAAATTTATATTTTGATAACTTTGGATTTGCATCTACCATCGGTTTATGCTCGTTTTTATCCATGCAAATTATTTTATAATAATCTTCTAATATTACATCGTCTATATGCATTGAGGACTCTTTTGGACGAATTGGTTTAATATTAAAAGACTCAAGATGTTCTA